>CBFCWS010000080.1:0-10213 GCA_965601765.1 uncultured Ilumatobacter sp.
GCGGACGTCGAAGCTGCGGTTCGGTCCACGGTCGATGCCGGTGTTCCGCACGCTCGCAGCGAGCAGGCGGCTGCGCGGCACCCGCCTCGACCCGTTCGGGCGCGACGAGCTCCGTCGGCTCGAGCGATCGCTCCCGGCCGAGTTCGCCGACGTGATGGCGTCGGTCGTGGCGGCGGTGACCGACGGAGGTCTCGGCATCGAGCGGGCGCGGGGGATCGCAGCGCTGCCCGACTCCGTGCGCGGGTACGAGGATCTCAAGCGTCGCCGGATCGCTGCGTACCGGGAACAGCTCGGCGAGGTCCGTCGCGAGCTCGCCGGACGTTGACCCGTCCGTCGCGGGCCGGCACGACGGGGCCGGTCGTCGCTGCTGTCGGCGGCGTTCCCGGCACACTGTGAGGCGTGCGAGCCCTCGACGTCGTGACCGCCCGCCGGGCGCTGCGGGCCGGGTTCCCGCTGGTGAACGATCACCCCGACGTGGCCGGTCTGCTCGCCCGGCCGGAACTGCTCGCACTGCTGGGGCCGACGCTCGCGCTGCCGTTCGCCGCGGCCGACGTGACCGTCGTCTGCGCCCCGGAGGCACGCGGTCCGGTCATCGGCGCACTGGTCGCGGTCGAGCTCGGCGCCGGTCTCGTGATCGTGCGCAAGGCCGACCGGAACCACCCGGGTGCCGACGTCGAGGTGACGTCCGCGCCCACGTGGCGGGGGAGTGCCGAGGTGTTCCAGAGCCGGTCGTGGGATCTCACCCCCGACGATCGCGTGCTCGTGGTCGACGACTGGGTCACCACCGGGAGCTCGATCCGTGCGATGAAGCAGCTCGTCGAGCTGTCCGGGGCGACCTACGTCGGCGCGTCCGTGCTGGTCGACAAGGCCGACTTCGACACGATCGACGAGCTGGCCGTCGTCGCCGCCGTCCCGTTCGTCGATCTGGTGTCCGACACCGGGTCGGCCGGCTCGCCCTGACGCCGGCGCTCGCTCGCCGGCGTCGGCGCTCCGATGTCCGGTACCCGGCCGTCGCTCAGTCGGGGATGAGGGTGTTGGCGAAGATCTGCCAGGCGAGCAGGCTCTTGGCCACGAAGCTGAGGATGATGTACACGACCTCGCCGAACACGTAGTCGGCCCACCGGCCGTTGCCCCGGTACTGCAGCCACTGGTTGATGGCGAAGCAGTTGAAGAAGACGAAGATCGTCACGAGGATGCCCCAGACGAACCCCGGCGGGCCCTCGGCGCCCTCCATGCTCAGGCCGGCCAGGATCGATGCGGCGATCGCCAACCACGGCGCGATGCCGGCGATGCACCCGAACCAGAACGGCGTCCACCAGACCTGATCCGGCCTGGTGGAGTCGTTGGCCATCTCCATCAGCCAGCCGAACAGGATCATCGAGGCGTTGACGAACGCGATCGCGATCAGGGCGGCGATGTCGGTGACGTTCGTGACGAGCGCGATCAGGACGATCATCAACGTCGACGACAGGGCGTACTCGGTCCACCGGAAGCGGTTGCGGCCGTGTCGCAGCTCGTCGTCGTACGTGTCGCGTGCGAGCAACCCGACGATCAGGTGAAAGATCGCCGACAGCCACATGAAGCCGGCGGTCCCGAGCGCGAGGGGCACGCCCCAGACCTCGCCGAGCGTGCCCTCGTCGATGGGCGTTCCTGGGGGCCCGTTCAGGTTGAAGAACGTGACCGACAGCTCGAAATCGGTCGCGCCGAGGACCACCATCAGCGTGCCCGAGACGGCGTGCAGCGCGGCGGCGAGCAGGTTGAGGTTGCGGAGCTTGTTCGAGCGCTCCTCCGTGAGCTCCACGGTCGGCGCGGCGGTGACGATCGGATGAGCCATGTGGTGTCCTCTCAGTGACGCCGTTCGACGGTCACGGGGGTGGCGGCCCGACGATGATACGGCCAGTGGCGCCGGGCGAGCCGAGTCAGGCGAGCCGAGTCAGGCGAGCCGAGTCAAGCGAGCGGGTCAGACGACGCCGGGGTGGGCCGACGGGTCGGGCCGGTCGTCGCTGCGATGCGTGAACCAGTAGACCAACGCAACGATCGCGACGATGATGCCGATGGTGCCGAGCACCTTGGCCGGGTTGCGCGCGGTGGTGGGCGCCGCTCCGGCACCCAGGGCGGCGACCGGCGGGCCCACGGCAGCGGCACCTTCGGCCGCGAGCTCCAGACCCGAGTCGGCTGCGTCGGCCAGCCGGCTGACGGCCTCACCGAACTCGATCTGCTCGATCGTGCCGGTGATCGTGTCGGTCAGTTCTGCCACGGCGCTCCTGTTGCCTGCGAGCATGTCGATCCTTTCGTCGCATCCGACAACCGGTCACGGTTGTCCTCGTCGGTCGGGTGAGCCATGCCCGGAGCAGTGATCGTCCAAACCTCACCGGTGTCACCGGTGACACCGCCATCCGTCGCCTCGACGCCGTCGCAGCGGGGCGGTGCCCGGGCGGAGATCTGGGGCTTCGGGGCACCCGGCATCCAACTCGCGCACGCGGAGATCGGCGATCGCCGGACCGCAGGTCGATCTTCGCTGGGGGGATCGCATCGGTACCTGCGACACTGTCGCCGTGATCCGAGTGTTCCTGGTCGATGACCACGAGGTCGTGACGGCCGGCGTGCGGGCCATGCTCGAGGCCGAGGGCGACATCACCGTCGTCGGTCATGCCACCGAGGCCGACGCCGCCACGGCGGCGATCCTCGACGCACGCCCCGACATCGCCGTACTCGACGTGCGCATCGGGAGCGACTCGGGCATCGACCTCTGCGCCGACCTGACCCAGCGCGCCCCCGACGTCCGGTCGATCATGCTGACCGCGTTCAACACCGACCAGGCCGTGGTCGCCGCCGCCGACGCAGGCGCGGCGGCATTCGTCATCAAGCAGATCCGCAGCGAGGAGCTGATCGAGGCGATCCGGGCGGTCGCGTCGGGTCGCCGGTTGCTCGACGACGCCACGGTCAGGATGGCGCGCCGGCGCATGACCGCCAGCGGCGAGGGGCGCCTCGATCAGCTCAGCCCCCAGGAACGGCGCATCTTCTTCCGCATCGGCGACGGTTCGACCAACCGGGAGATCGCCCAGGAGATGTTCCTCGCCGAGAAGACGGTCAAGAACTACGTGTCGAACGTGCTCGCCAAGCTCGGCATGGCCCGGCGGACCGAGGCCGCCGCACTCGCCGCTCGTCTGCGCGAGCGGGACCAGTCCGAATAGGTCGACCGCCCGACGGCGCGTCCGACGTCGGCCGTCAGCTCTCGATCTCGACGGGGATCGACCACGAGACCACGGTGCCCTCACCCTGGTCGGTCGTGATCTCACAGATGCCGCCGAGCTCCGCTGCCCGCCACATCATGTTCGACAGGCCGCCACGCCGGCGACGGCTCTTCGCGATCCCGACACCGTTGTCGGCGATCACCAGCTCGATCCTGCTCTCGCTCACGGTCAGCGTGATCGAGACCGCGGTCGCATCGGCATGCCGGGCGACGTTGGACAGGGCCTCGGAACAGGTGGCGACCAGGTGGTCGGTCACGGTCGGGTCGACGGACTCGGAGGCTCCGACGATCTCCAGATCGGGCCGGAACCCGAGCACGAGGCTGCGCTCCGATGCGACGGCTTCGAGCTGCTCGGCGAGCGGTGCGTGCTCGGGGTTGGCACCCAAGCCGAAGATCGCGCTGCGCAGCTCGCCGATCACCTCGTCGAGCTCGTCGACGGCGGCGGCCACGCGCTCGCGGGGGATGTCGGCGGTGACGAGCGGCTGTACCGCCTGCAGCGCCATCCCGGTCGCGTAGATGCGCTGGATGACGCGATCGTGCAGGTCGCGCGCGATGCGCTCCCGATCGTGGAACAGGGCGATGCGGGCTCGCGTGTGCTGACGGCCGGTGACGTCGCGCACGGCCGCGATCACGAACAGGCCGTCGTCCATGCTGATCGGGCTGAGGCTGATCTCGGCGCGGAACGAGGTGCCGTCGAGACGCATCGCCGAGAGCTGCAGGTCGGTGCCCATCGGCCGCGGGCTCGGGCTGGCGAGGTACTGCTCGCGGTGCCCGGCGTGCCGTCCGCGCTGGGCCTCGGGGACGAGCTGGTCGATCGAGTTACCCGCGAGACCGCCGGGCCCGGCACGGAACAGATGCTGCGCCGCCGGGTTGGCGGCGCGCACGATGCCGTGCTCGTCGACGACGACGATGCCGTCCGGCGAGAAGTCGAAGATGGTCTTGAAGACCTCGTGGGTGGAGGAACCGAGCGCTTCGCTGATGGTCCGGAATGTAGGGCATGGGCGGGGTCGAGCGCACGTCCGGTGCGGTGAACGGGCGCGCACCGACAACCCCGGGCGCGCCGCGTGGGCGCCGTCAGACGAGCGGGAACAGCGCGTCGTTCGGCGTTCGACCCACCTGGAGGACGAGTCGGTCGGCGATCGCGTTGATCACGCGACGGACCACTGCGGCAGCGAGGCGCTGTTCGGTGATCGCACGGGCGGTCTGCGTGCGCGTGCCCGGTGCGAGCCGCGATCGGCCGACGATGTGGAGGTGCGATCGCCAACGCCCGAATGCGGCGAGCTCGATGTCCGCGTCGAGCGGGCTGACCCACTCGGCGACGGACTCCCAGGCCAACGGCACGATCACGGCATCGCCGCGCTCGCGGTAGTGCCCGAGGCGGATGTCGATGTCGGCGCTGGCGCACGGGTGGTGGTCGACATGGAGAAGATGGTCGCTCGCGACCTCGCTGTTCCAGCTCGTGGCGACGATCCCCGCCAGGGTGCGATGATCGAGCAGTTCCGTGAGCGCGATGAACGCGTCGGCGAACGCCACGTCGAGCGGCGCGAAGTCGTGGACGAACACCGGCGTGTCGCCGACGGGACGGACCGCGCCCGCGGCGTCGACGGTGGTGGCCTGGGTCCTCATTCAGGCCATGGTGCCTGGCTCACCCGTTCTCGTGACAGGGTCGAACGTCCCGGCTGCCGTCGCCGCAGCGGTGCGCCGGGACCTCGGAGGTGACAGCCTGCTCCGTGCCGTTCGGCCCTTTCCGGGCGTGATCGTCCGATCGGCACTGGATGCCGGCGCGGGGTGACGTGATGCTCCAATCATCGGTTCGACGGAGGAGCTGACGATGAGATTCGGTCGAGTGGTGGCAGCGGTCGTGGGAAGCCTGCTGCTCCTGATCGGCGGGGCGCTGCTGCTGGGCGGCCTCGCTCTCGGCATCGGGTACGTCGTCGGGCGCGACGACGCCGGCTTCGTCGACAGCGGGTGGGAGCGCTTCGACGCGCGCGGCGTCGCGCTGACGAGCGACGACGTGGCGTTCGAGGTCGATCCGGGCACATCGGGTTGGTTGCTCGATCTCGTCGACCTCGACGTGCGGCTGCGGGCGCGGTGCGCGCCGGATCCGTGCGATCTCTTCGTGGGGATCGCACGTGCGGTCGACGTCGAGGCCTACCTCGACGGGGTCGCACGGAGCGAGGTCGACGCGTTCGTCGACGGCGGCCCGGTCGTCACCGAGATCGACGGAGCGTCGACTGCGGCGCCGCCCGCCGACCAGGCCATCTGGGTCGTGTCGTCGTCGGGGTCAGGAGAGCTCGACGTCGAGTGGGAGGCGGCTGCGGGCGACTGGATCGCAGTGGTGATGCCGACCGACGCGACCGCCGGGTTCTCCGCCGATGTCAACGCCGGCGTGAAGTCCGGGCTCATCGTGCCGTTTGCGATCGCGGGTCTCGTCCTCGGACTGCTCGTGTTCGGAGCGGGCGTCGCGCTGATCATCATGGCGACCGGCAGCGACGACGCCGATCCCGGAGCTCGCGACGACGATCGCGGCGGGCCGGGGCCAGGTGGTGAGCGAACGCTCGATCGGGATACGTCGCCGTTCCCACCACCGGTCGTCGCCGGCGCAGCGACCGAGTCGACCGCGGGGCCGGTCCGGTTGAACGCCCGGCTCGACGCGCCCCTGTCGCGCTGGCGGTGGCTCGTCAAGCCGATCCTCGTGATCCCGCACGTGATCGTGCTGGCGTTCCTGTGGGTCGCGTTCGTCGCGACCACCTTCGTCGCCGGGGCGTCGATCCTGTTCACCGGCCGCTATCCGATCGGGATCTTCCGGCTGAACCTCGGGGTCCTGCGCTGGTCGTGGCGGGTCGCGTACTACGCCTCCACCGGCGGGATCGGTACCGACCGCTACCCGCCGTTCTCGCTCGGCGCGCACCCGGACTACCCGGCGACCCTCGACGTCGATCGGCCCGGTGAGCTGTCGCGGGGTCTCGTGCTCGTCAAGTGGCTGCTGGCGATCCCGCACTACCTCCTGCTCGCGCTGGTGCTCGGTTCGCTCGGCTGGATGACCGACGTCGGCGTCGTCGAGTTCTGGGTGGGCGGGAGCCTGCTCGGGATGCTCGTGCTCGTCGCCGGGCTGATGCTGCTGTTCACGGGGCACTACCCGGGTGCGCTGTTCGACATCATCATCGGCGTAAACCGCTGGCTGTTCCGTGTCGTCGTGTACGTCGCACTGATGACCGACGAGTACCCGCCGTTCCGCTTCGACCAGGGTGGTCGCGAACCCGATTCGACCCTGCACCCGACACCGGCGCGACCGCGGACGATCTGAGTTCGCGGCGTCCGCCGACAGGGTGACTGGCCTCCCTCGGGGCCTCACCCACTACTGTCGCGCGACATGGACGACACGTGCCCCTCCGGGGGTCTGCTGTTGGACGTGTCGCCCGACGCTGTCCTCGTCGTCGAACGTGACGGCCGCATCCAGTTCGCCAACCGTGGTGCGTCGGTGCTCTTCGCGCGTCCGGCCGACGAACTGGTCGACACGTACTACCAGGAGCTCGTGCCGGTCGACTCCCGCGAGGTCCACGCCAAGCATCACGAGGACTACTTCAACTTTCCCACCGAGCGGGCGATGGGCCCGGCGCCGTGCGTCCGCGCGCGGCGTGCCGACGGGCGGGTCATCGACATCGACGTCATGCTCACGCCGATCGACGGCGATCGAGTGGCGGTGTTCGCTCGCCGCGCGTCGGCCACGCGCCGCCTCGTCGATCGACTCGCCGCAACCAACCGCCTGCTGACCGCCGCGCTCGAGGGCGCGGGGGACGGCGAGCTCCAGCAGCGCTCGCTGAGCCTGATCAGGGAGGTCGTGGGATCGGACACGGCCTGCATGACGCACCTCGACGGGCGGCCACCGCGCGAGTGGGTCGGACACGCCGACGACGGCGGTGACGGTGCTCGCCTCGCCGAGTGGCTCTCGCAACGGGAATCGTCGTTCGAACGGGCCGAGCTGACCTCGACCTCCGACGGCTCACCTGCGATCGTGGTCCCGGTCAAGCGACGATCCGGCACGCGCCTGATCGCGCTCGGGCGAGCGACCAGCGAGGAACCGTTCGACGAGCTCGACGCGCAGGTCGCGACCGAGCTGACCGCGGCCATCGCGCTCGCGTTCGACCTGGTCGAGACGCGACTGGAGCACGAGCGCAGCCGGTTCGTCGCCGAGCACGACCGGATCGCCCGCGACCTGCACGACATCGCGATCCAGCGGATCTTCGCCGTCGCGATGCGGCTCGAGTCGACGATCCCGGAGGCGACCGGCATCGAGGCGGAGCGCATGAGCGAGGCGGTCGACGGCCTCGACCAGGTGATCCGCGAGATCCGCGGCGTGATCTTCGATCTTCGCCGGCCGACGGTCGCCATCACGGGCCTGCGTGCCGCGGTCGCCGCCGAGATCGACGAGGTGGCCGGCCACCTCGGCTTCGCACCGCGCGTCCAGTTCTCGGGTGTCCTCGATGCGGCGGTGTCGGCCGAGCTGACCGAGATCGTGCGCAGCGTCGTGCGCGAGCTGCTCTCCAACTGCGCCCGGCACGCCGGTGCCTCGAGCATCTCGGTCGAGGTCCACCACTCCGACCAGGTGCTCCACGTCGTCGTGACCGACGACGGTGCCGGCCTCCCCGACGATGTCGGGCCCGGCGACGGTCTCACCAACCTCGCCGAGCGGGCCGCCTCGCTCGGGGGGACGTTCCACATCGACCGCCGGACGAACGGTGGCACGATGGCCCACTGGACGGCGCCGGTCGACGCGACGGTCGACCGGTCCGGCACGCCGAGCGGTACCGGTCGCCAGGACGTCGGCGACGAACGGATCAGCGAGGAGCGCGGTCGGTAGCAGGCGGCGTCAGTAGCGCACGGGCGGGACGCGACTCGCCGGTTCGTCGACGAGCCGGCGCCGCTCCTCGATGCGGGCTTCGAGCGCAGCGGCCTCGGAGCGGCGCTTCATCCCGAGCTTGCTCAACACGTTGGAGACGTAGTTCTTCACGGTCTTGTCGGAGAGATACATCTCCTCGCCGATCTCCCGGTTGGTCAGGCCCTCGGCGAGGTGCCGGAGGACCTCGCGCTCCTGACCGGTGAGGTGGGCGACCATCGGGTCGGCACCATCGGCCTCGCGGACGCGGGCGCGGACGTGCTCGGCGGCGATCGGATCGGTCAGCGACTCGCCACGGGCGGCCTGGCGGATGCACTCCACCAACCGCGAGCCACGGACGTGCTTGAGGACGAACCCCGTGGCGCCGGCGAGCACGGCGTCGAACAGCGCCTCGTCCTCGGCGTACGACGTCAGCATCACCGACACGACGCGGGGGCAGCGCTCGCGGAGCTCACGGCAGAGTTCGATGCCGCTCATCTCGGGCAGGTTGATGTCGAGCAGCGCGACGTCGGGTTCCGCGAGCGGGATGCGCCCGAGTGCCGTCTCGGCCGTCTGTGCCGTCCCGACGACCTCGATGCCGTCGACGGCGCCGAGCATCGCCTTGATGCCCTCGAGCACGAGCTCGTGATCGTCGACGAGGAACACCTTGATTGCGCGATTCGGGCTCGACCGGCCGTCGGGTTCCATGACGCCATGGTACGAATGCGCGCCCTGGCACCACTAGGTCCGTTCGGCTGTGTTCGGCCGATCGGCACTGGCCGCCGAGGCCGTGCGGCCCGAAGCTCGATGGCGGAGGGTCGACACCCTCCGCCACGGAGGTCACGGTGAACATCACAGCTGGGATGGATCGAGCCGGTCCTGCCTCCCGGGCATCCGACGGGACGACGTCGTCGCCCGCTGTGGGCCTGCCGGCGCTCGAGCTTCCCGAGAGCGACGTCGCGGTCGCCGACCATCCGGTCGCCGAGGCGGACGACGGCTCCGGGCATCCGCCGGATCCCCCGGCGTCGGCGCACAGCGCCCCGGTGCAGGAAGCCCGACGCACACTGTCGGCCGCACGGCTCGGGATCGCGGTCGGGCTGGCCGCGTCGTGGGGCCTCCTCGCAGGTGCGTGGACGCCGCGCGGTCCCCTCACGACCGGGGAGGCGCTCGTCTCGATCGTGGTCAGCGTCGTCGTCGGCTTCGGCGCGGCGATGGTGGCCAGATCGCAATGGGTCGTGCTCGCCGGTCCGGTCGCGTTCGCGGTCGCCTTCGAGATCGTGCGGTGGGGCACGGAGGGACCGACCGTCGACATGCCCCGACAGAGCGCCTATGGCCTCCTCGCACTCGTCGTCGGGCGAGGCTTCCACGGGCTCGTCTCGTTGGCGCCGATGGCGTGGGCGGCGGCGATCGGCGCCGGGTGGGCTCGACGACGCGAGCCTGGTGCGAGGTCCGACGCTCGCGTGTGGCGCCGTCGCGCCCGGCAGGTCGTCGCGGGCGTGCTCGGAGTCGGTCTCGTGGTGTTCGCAGCGCAGCTCGCCCGCCCGGCCGGCACCGACGAGATCGTGGACGCCGACGGTGATCCGTTGCCGGGGAGCATCGCCGAGCTCGTGGAGGTCGACGTCAACGGCAACCGCCTCACGATGCTGATCCGCGGCCACGCGACCGATCTGCCGGTGCTCCTCTTCCTCGCCGGCGGCCCCGGCGGGTCCGAGCTCGGCGCCATGCGCAATCATCTCCCCGAGCTCGAGGAGCACTTCGTCGTGGTCACCTGGGATCAGCGGGGGGCGGGTCATTCGTACACCGCGCTCGATCCGACCGACACCTACACGCTCGACAGCGCCGTCGACGACACCCTCGCGGTCACCGACTACCTGCGCGAGCGCTTCGGCCGCGAGCGGATCGTCCTCGCCGGACAGTCGTGGGGGTCGTTGCTCGGGGTGCTCGCGGTGCAGGCCCGCCCGGAGGCGTTCTCGAGCTTCGTCGGGAGCGGCCAGATGGTCAGCCCGCTCGCCACCGACACGATCTTCTACGAGGACACCCTCGACTGGGCCTACCGCTGCCCGTTCAGCCAGGAATACATGGGC
>CBFCWS010000081.1:0-10190 GCA_965601765.1 uncultured Ilumatobacter sp.
CACCGTGTTCAGGTACCGCTCGAGGATCTCGTCCTTCGTCGACTGCTTCTCGAGCCGCACGGCGTAGGTGACCTGGAGGGCCTTGTACCGGCCGTCGCGCTCGAAGCCGGCCATGAAGTCGTTCTTCACGACCTGCATGGTGATCGTCGAGGCACCCTGGATCGGACCGTCCGACGCGAAGTTCGACAGCGTGGCGCGCAGCAGGCTGCGGACGTTGACACCTTGGTGGTTGAAGAACTCCTGGTCCTCGACCGCGAGGAACGCGGCGATGACGTGGTCGGGCACGTCGTCGAGCGAGATCGGCTGGGAGTTCTCGACCTCGAACACGGCGATCTCCTGCCCGGCCGAGTCGTACACGTACGAGCGCTGCGCCAGCTCGGAGAACTCCGGGAGCTCGACGGGCTCCTCGCTGTGGGCGTTCGCGATCCGCCACACGCGAGGCGCCACCGCGGCGACGCTCGCGGTGACCAGCAGCGCGCCGGCGCCGATCACGAGCGCCAGCCGGAAGAGCCAACCCAGCTGTCTCACAGAACGCCGACACTATCGGCGGCCCCGCGACATCTGGGGTCAGACCCCAGCTGTCCAGGACGGTCGGGGTCTGACCCCGGATGTCGCATGGCGGGGTCGTAGCGTGCAGGTCATGCAGCAGCGCCCCTTCCGGTTCGGTGTCCAGGTGAATGCGACGGGTGGCAGCACGGCATGGACCGACCTCGCCCGGCGCGTCGAGGCGCTCGGCTACTCGACGATGACGATGCCGGACCACTTCACCGACCAGCTCGCGCCGGTTCCGGCCCTGCAGTGCGCCGCCGACGCCACGACGACGCTGCGGCTCGGGGCGCTCGTGTACGACAACGACTACAAGCACCCGGTCGTGTTGGCCAAGGAGCTCGCCACGATGGACGTGCTGTCGGACGGCCGGGTCGAGATCGGGCTCGGCGCCGGCTGGATGGTCAGCGACTACGAGCAGTCGGGCATCCCCTACGACCCGCCCGGCGTGCGGGTCGGCCGCATGATCGAGGGTCTCGAGGTGATCAAGCGCTCGCTCGGCGGCGAGGAGTTCAGCTTCGACGGCGAGCACTACACGATCGCGGACTATCGCGGTCGGCCGGCTCCCGTGCAGACCCCACCCCCGGTGCTGATCGGCGGCGGCGGGCCGCGCGTGCTGAGGTTCGCGGCGCGCGAGGCCGACATCGTGGGGATCAACCCGACGCTCACGTCGGGCGTCATCGACGCATCGACGTTCGACTCGATGACCGCCGACGCCGTCGCCGACAAGGTCGGGATCGTCACCGAGGCCGCCACCACGGCCGGACGGCTCGATGCGATCGAGCTCAACATCCGGGCCTTCCTCGTGGCGGTGACCGACCACGTCGCTGCGACGCTCACCGAGCTGTCCCAGCTCAGCGGGGCCCCCGAAGACGTGATCGCCGCCTCCCCGTTCGCCCTCGTGGGCCCGCCCGCCAAGCTCGTCGACGAGCTGCGGGCGCGTCGCGAGCAGTTCGGGTTCAGCTACGTCATCGTCGGCCAGGACGACGTCGACACCTTCGCGCCGGTCGTCGCGGAGCTCACAGGCACCTGACGGGTCGGGCGCTCAGGCGCCGAGGTCGCGGCCCTTCTCGACGACGACGATCCCGTTGTCGGAGATCGTGAAGCGCTCGGCGTCGCGATCGGGCTCCAGCCCGATGCGCTCCCACGGGGGGATGACGACGTTCTTGTCGATGATGCACCGCCGGAGCCGCGCCCCGGCGCCGACGTGGACCCCTTCCATCAGGATCGAGTCCTGGACGTGGGCGTCGTGGTCGATGAACACGCTCGGGCTGATGATCGACCGCTCGACGTGCGATCCCGACACGATCGACCCCTGGCACAGCAGCGATCCGTCGACGAACGACGGCTCGCCGCCGTTGCCGCGCGACACCTTGGCCGGCGGGAGCGCCTTGCGGTGGGTGTAGACCGGCCAGGCGTCGTTGTAGAGGTTGAACACCGGGACCGGCGCGATGAGGTCCATGTTGGCTTCGTAGTACGCGTCGAGCGTGCCGACGTCTCGCCAGTAGCCGCGCTCGCGGGAGTCCTGGCCGGGAACCACGTTGGTCGAGAAGTCGTAGACGTGGGCGACGCCTTCGTCGGTCAGCGCCGGGATGACGTCGCCGCCCATGTCGCGCAGCGACAGGTCGTCGTGCGGGGAGACGATGTCCATCAGCGTCTCGGTGTCGAAGACGTAGTTGCCCATGCTGACGAGGCAGCGCGTCTCGTCGCCGGGCATCGGCGGTGGATCGGGCACCTTCTCGTGGAAGCCGGCGATCAGACCGTCGTCGTCGCTCTCGATCACCCCGAATTCGCTGCACTCCTCGCGTGCGACCGGGATGGCCGCCACCGTCACCCCCGCTCCCCGCTCGACGTGGTGGGCGACCATCTGGCGGACGTCCATCCGGTAGATGTGGTCCGCACCGAAGACGCACACGATGTCGGGCCGTTCGTCGGTGATGAGGTTGAGGTTCTGGTAGATCGCATCGGCCGACCCCTGGAACCACTGGGGACCGCGCCGCATCTGCGCCGGCACCGGGGTGACGTAGTCGTCGAGCAGCGTCGAGAACCGCCACGTCTGGGAGATGTGCCGGTCGAGGCTGTGCGACTTGTACTGGGTGAGCACCACGATCTTGAGGTACCCGGCGTTCGCGAAGTTCGACAGGGCGAAGTCGATGATGCGGTAGGTCCCGCCGAACGGCACCGCGGGCTTCGCCCGGTCCTGGGTCAGGGGCTGCAGCCGCTTGCCCTCGCCGCCTGCCAACACCATCACGAGCACATTCGGTTCAGCCATCGGCGCTCACGTTAGTGATCCACGATGCCGGCGAGGAAGGACGACGAGGGAGGGGGTGAACGGTGGTCACACGACGCGACGGAACCGCCGGTCGACGATGCCCGACAGCGTGTTCCGACCTAGGCTCCGAGGATGCGTCGCCGGGCAGTGATCGCCGTCGCGATCTCCGCCTCGTCGATGATCGGCTGTGGAGGAGGCGACGACGCCGGCGATCCCGCCCCGGCACCATCGTCGACCGAAACGGCGACCGAGACGGCGACCGAAACGGCGACCGAGGAGACGAGCGCGCCGACGACCGACGAGGCCGCCCCGGGCGATCAGCTGTACCCCGACGTCGTCGGTGCCGAGGCGACCGAGGACCCCGACGGCACGTGGACGTTCGCCGTCACGATCTCGTCGCCCTACGACACGCCGGAGCGCTACGCCGACGCATGGCGCGTCGTCGGCCCGGACGGCACCGTGCTCGGCGAGCGGATCCTCCTCCACGACCATGCCGGCGAGCAGCCCTTCACGCGTAGCCTCGACGGCGTCGAGATCCCGGCCGCGATCGACAGCGTCACGATCGAGGGACGTGACCTGCGCAACGGCTACGGCGGGGACACGCTCACCCTCGAGCTCGACCGGACCGCCGCCTGACGGAGCCCCCACGATGACCGACCTCGAACACACACCCCCCGACCGCGAGCGGGAAGCCAGCGACGACATCCGCCTCCTCGGCCGCCTCGTCGGCGACGTGCTCCGGGCACAGGCGGGCGATACGACGTTCGACACCGTCGAGCGGGTCCGGAGCGCGACGGTGCGTGCCCGGCGGGCAGGCGACGACCCGATGGACGAGCTCGCACCGATCGTCGAGGCGATCTCGGTGGACGACAGCGTGCACATGGTGCGCGCCTTCGGCTGGCTGTCGCTCCTCGCGAACACCGCCGAAGATCTCCACGCCGAACGGACCCGCCGCTTCCACCTCGACGCCGGCACCCGAGCGCCGTCGGGCACGCTGCCGGCGACGATCGACAAGCTCCTCGCCGACGGCGTCGACCGCGACCGGATCCTCCGCGAGCTCGCCGGCCTCACGGTGTCGCCGGTGATCACGGCGCACCCCACCCAGGTGCGCCGCAAGACGATCCTCGATCACGTCGACGCGATCGCGGAGCTGCTCGAACGCCGCGACCGGGTCGGCAGCAGCCCCAGTCAGACCGCCGAGGTCGATCGGGCCCTCGACGCCGAGATCATCCTGCTCTGGCAGACCGCCGAGGTCAGGCTGTCGAAGCT
Organism: uncultured Ilumatobacter sp.; assembly: GCA_965601765.1. Classification (GTDB taxonomy): domain Bacteria; phylum Actinomycetota; class Acidimicrobiia; order Acidimicrobiales; family Ilumatobacteraceae; genus Ilumatobacter. The sequence goes on from CBFCWS010000081.1 coordinate 4,088, forward strand.
GCGCGTCCGCGACGAGATCTTCGAGGCGCTGGGGTACTACCGGTCGAGCATCTTCGACACCGTGCCGGCCCTCGTGCGCGACGTCGAGCGCCTCTCCGCCGAGCGCCTCGGCGAGCCGGTCTTCAACCCGCGGCTCGTCGCGATGGGATCGTGGATCGGCGGCGACCGCGACGGCAACCCCTTCGTCACCGCACCCGTGCTCAAGATGGCCGTCGAGTCGCAGGCGGCGGTCGCCTACCGGCGGCACCTCACCGCCCTGCACGAGCTCTCGATCGAGCTGTCGATGTCCGACCGCCTCATCACCCCCACCGCCGAGCTCCGGCAGCTCGCCGACGCCTCCCGGGACGACTCCCCCTTCCGGGTCGACGAGCCCTACCGGCGCGCGCTGCGCGGGATGCACGCCCGGTTGTGGGCCCTCGGGGCGACGGTGCTCGACGAGGTAACCGGCCCCGAGCCGCACGCCGATCTCGCGCCGTACGCCGACATCTCCGAGCTCACCGACGACCTGGAGACCGTGATGGCATCGCTGCGGTCGCACGGAGCGGGCCACCTCGCCGACGGCCGCGTCCGGGCCGTCGCCGACGCGGTGAAGATCTTCGGCACGCACCTGTGCGGGCTCGACATGCGGCAGAACTCCTCGGTGCACGAGGAGGTGATCGACGAGCTGCTCCGCACCGCGGGCGTGACCGACCGGTACGCCGACATGTCCGAGGCCGAGCGCGTCGAGGTGCTGACCGCCGAACTGCACACCCCGCGTCCCCTCCGGGCCGAGTACGCCACGTACTCCGAGACCACGGCGAAGGAGCTCGCCCTGCTGGAGGAGGCAGCCTCGGCGCACCGGCGGTTCGGGCCGGGCGCGATCCCCCACTACGTGATCTCGATGGCGCAGTCGGTCAGCGACGTGCTCGAGGTCGCCGTCCTGCTCCGGGGCGTGGGGATGGTGTCGATCGACGCGGTCGCCGGCACGATCTCGTCGGCGGTCGACATCGTGCCGCTCTTCGAGACCGTCGCCGACCTCCGGCGCGCCGACACCACGCTGCTCGAGATGCTCGACCACGATCGGTACCGGGCGATCGTGGCCAGCCGGGGCGACGTGCAGGAGGTGATGATCGGCTACTCCGACTCGAACAAGGACGGCGGCTACCTGACGTCGCAGTGGGAGCTCTACCGGGCCCAGCGGGCGCTGGTCGCGTCGGCCGCGACGGCGGGCATCCGGCTCCGCCTCTTCCACGGCCGCGGCGGCACGGTCGGCCGGGGCGGTGGCCCCGCCTACCAGGCGATCCTCTCCCAACCGCCGGGCTCGGTGCACGGCGCGATCCGCCTGACCGAGCAGGGCGAGATGGTGGCCGCGAAGTACGCCCGACCGACCTCGGCGCGCCGCAACCTCGAGACGTTGGTGGCCGCGACCCTGGAGGCGTCGTGCTCGAGCTACGACGGCCTGGGCGACGACCAGGACCGCTTCAGCGGTGCGGTGACCGAGCTGTCCGACCGTGCATACGCCCGGTACCGGAGCCTGGTCGACGGTACCGCCTACGGCATGCCGGGGCGGTTCGTCGACTTCTTCCGGGCGATCACACCGATCGCCGAGATCGCCTCGCTCAACGTCGGGAGCCGGCCCGCCTCGCGCCGTCGGTCCGACCGGATCGAGGACCTCCGGGCCATCCCGTGGGTGTTCGGGTGGAGCCAGTGCCGGCTCAACATCCCCGGCTGGTTCGGGGCCGGCACGGCGCTGGAGGCCTTCGCGGCGGAGCACGGCGTCGACCTCCTCGTGCAGATGCACGACCGGTGGCCGTTCTTCGAGGCCGTGCTGAACAACATGGGCATGGTGCTCGCGAAGACCGATCTCAGCATCGGCCGGCACTACGCCGACGCGCTGGTCGACGACGACGAGCTGCGCGAGCGGGTCTTCGACATGATCGCCACCGAGTACGCGACCACGCTGCGCTGGCACGCCCGCGTCACCGGTTCGGACGAGCCACTCGTCGACAACCCTGCGCTGGCACGCTCGATCCGAAACCGGTTCCCCTACCTCGATCCGCTCCATGCCGTGCAGATCCAGTTGCTCAAACGGCATCGATCCGGCGACCAGAACCCCGACGTGGAGCAGGGCATCAAGCTCACGCTCAACACGATCGCCACCGGGCTGCGCAACAGCGGCTAGATCGCCGTACGCTCCGGCCGGTGAGCTCCCACCGCATCTCGATCACGTACTGCGTCCCTTGAGACTATTCCGAGCGCGCCGTGAGCGCCGCCCGTGACCTCCTCCACGACTACCAGCACGTCATCGAGTCGCTGACCTTCGTCACGGGCGCGGCCGGCGTGTTCGACGTCGTCGTCGACGACGAGGTGCTCTACTCGAAGAAGGCGACCGGACGCCACGCCGAACCTGGCGAGGTCCTCTCCTTGTTCGCCGAGCGCTTCGCTGCCGACGTGCCCGTCTACGAGCGGTAGCCCCTACCAGTTCGTCGGGCCGGTGACCTGGTCGGCGACGTCGGCGCCGTCCGGGATGAAGTGGATCACGTACGACCGCCGCGTCAGCTCGGGAAGGGCGATATTGGAACCGCCGTGGATCAGCATCCCGTGCCAGAGCAGGACGTCTCCCTTGCGGCACAGGAACTGGTGCTCCTCGTAGCCCTCGGCGGCGGTGTCGACCTCGTGCTGGTAGGCCGCGGTGGTGGGACCGTCGGCGGTGCGGAGGTTCGTGAGAGGGTAGCCCTCGAACCCGGTGAACATCTCGCGGCGGTGCGAACCCGGGTAGTACACCAGCGGCCCGGAACCCTCGACGATGTCCTCACAGGCGATCCAGGCGCCCACGATCAGGTTGGGTACCCCGAGGTGGAACACGGCCGAGTCCTGATGGAGCCGTTGCGTGCTGCCGTTGTGGAAGTTGATCGAGTAGTCGGCCGTCGCGGGCACGCCCAGGATCAGCGAGGCGAGCCGGCGCAGCTCCGGGTGGTGCCGGACGGCGTCGGCGGCATCGGAGTACCGGAAGAAGCCGTGGACACGCCAGTTGGAGTGGTCTCGGGCGAACCGGCGGGCCTCGTCGGGCAGCTCGAGCAGATCGACCTGCTCGCAGTGCGGCCGGTGGCCGTCGGGGAACACGACGTCGTGGAGGTCGAGACCGGGGTATCGCCCGTCGCCCACGAACATCTCGTCGAGGTCGGCGACCATCGCGTCGACCGCCGCGGGTTCGACGACACCCTCGACGATCGCGTACCCCGACCGCACCCAGTCGCGGAGCACGCGGCGGTCGTCCTCGGTGTCGGCTCGGCGCGCGATCTGGTCGATCGCATCGGGTTCGTCGAACCACGCGACATCGGGCAGACGCGGCCCCGGGTCGTTGAATCGGGCGCGGACTCGCTCGAGGATTCGCACCCCCCGAACGTACCCGACCGGACCAACTGCGACGCCCCGGGCCTCAACGCGGTCATCCGCGCCGCCACGCTGGCGGGTCGCAACCGCGGTTGGGACATCGTGGGCATCCGAGACGGCTTCAACGGCATCATGTTCCCCGAGCAGTACCCCGACGGCGGCTTGATCCGGCTGACGCGCGAGCGCGTCCGCGGCATCGTGCACCTCGGCGGCACCATCCTCGGCACGACCAACCGCGGCAATCCCACCGCCTATCCCGTCCAGCAGGCCGACGGCACCTGGACCACCATCGACCGGAGCCAGGAGCTGATCGACGAGTTCGCCCAGCACGACATCGACGCGCTGATCACGATCGGCGGCGACGGCTCGCTGACGATCGGCCAGCACCTGTACTCAGAGGGACTGCGCGTGATCGGCGTCCCCAAGACGATCGACAACGACCTCGAGCGCACCTCGTCGACGTTCGGCTTCCACACCGCTGTCGACTTCGCGACGTTGTGCATCGACCGGCTGTTCTCGACGGCCACCTCGCACGGCCGGGTGATCGTGGTCGAGGTGATGGGGCGCTACGCCGGATGGATCGCGCTCGAAGCCGGCCTCGCATCCGGTGCCCACGCCATCCTCATCCCGGAGGTGCCCTTCGAGCTCGAACCGGTGGCCGAGACGATCCGCAAGCGCGAGGAGGCCGGCGCGATGTTCTCGGTGATCGTGGTCGCCGAGGCCGCCGTGCCCAAGGGCGGCGACGTCTCGGTCATGGGCCAGTCGATCGGGCAGGCCGAGCGGCTCGGCGGGCTCGGCCAGAAGGTCGCCGACCGGTTGACCGAGCTGACCGGCCGCGAGTCCCGCGTCACCGTGCTCGGGTACCTCGTCCGCGGGGGCACCCCGACCGCGCACGACCGCCTGCTCGGCCTGCGGTTCGGGGCTGCGGCGGTCCGGGCACTCGACGAGGGCCACAACGGCGTCATGGTCGCGCTCGACCCCCCGCACGTCGAGTACGTGCCGCTCGCGTACGTGACGAAGCGTCAGAAGCTGGTGGCCGCTCGACGGCGACACGATGCACACCGCACGCGACCTCGGCATCGACTTCGGCGACGAGATGCCCGAGGCCCACGGCCTCCCGGACTGACCGGGGAATCCGACGGAGAACCCGTCCGAGCCCCGCAGCCCAGCTCGTTCGGACCCGGCGAGGTCCACGGGGACACGCCCCCGGTGGGTGGTGTCACGTGGGTTGGTGTCAGTAGAGGAACATCGGCTTGCCGCCGACGTGGCGGATGTTCGGCCGGTACCGCTCGGAGTCGTACATCTCGCCGGTGTCGACGCGCTTCACGCCTTCACCGGTGACCGAGATCGGCACGTTGGTGTAGGTGCCGTTGCGCAGCGACACCATGCGGCCCGACTGGCCCTCCATCGCGAGGTCGGCGGCCATCATCGCGTAGTTGTTGGCCACCATCAGGTCGAGCGAGTCGGGGCTGCCCGAACGCATCAGGTAGCCGACGGTCTGGTTGATGATGTTGACGCCGGTGATCTGCTTGAGCGCCGCTCCGACCTGCTCGCCGATCCCGCCGAGCTTGCGATGACCGTAGGCGTCCTCCTCGCCGCGCAGGTGCATGTCGCCGCCCTCGACGGTCGCGCCCTCCGAGACGGTGACCATCGCGTAGCGGCTCGGATTGGCCTCCCGGTCCTCCATGAGGAAGGCGGCGAGGCGGTCGATGTCGACCGGCACCTCGGAGATGACGGCACGGTCGACGCCCGCGAGGAGCGCGGTGATGAGGGACGTCTCGCCGCTGTACCGGCCGAACAGCTCGACCACCGCGATCCGCTCGTGCGATCCGGTGCTGGTCCGGAGGTTGTGGATGAACTGGACCCCCCGCGTGACCGCGGTCGAGAAGCCGATGCAGTAGTCGGTGCCGTGCACGTCGTTGTCCATCGTCTTCGGGATCGCGATGACCGGGACGCCCTCGTTGTGCATCCGCAGCCCGTACGACAGCGTGTCGTCGCCACCGATCGGGATGAGCACGTCGACGCCGAGCTTGTCGATCACCTCGAGGGCGTGCGACGTGAAGTCGTAGGGCGGCGACGCGCCCGGCGGCGGCTCGAGGAAGTCGGGGACCGTCTCGGGCTTGACCTTGCCGGGATGGGTCCGCGAGCTGTGCAGGATCGTGCCGCCCGAGCGGTCGATGGTGCGCACCCACTTGCGGTCGAGCGGCTGGGTGTACTCCTCGATGGTCGCCGGATCGTCGGGGTTGACGTACAGCAGACCGGCCCAGCCGCGGCGGAGGCCGAGCACCTCGTGTCCGTTCTCGGTGGCGCGGTTGACGACTGCCTTGATCGCTGGGTTGAGGCCGGGGACGTCGCCGCCTCCGGTCAGGATTCCGATGCGCACGTGACGCTTCCTTTCGGGCTCGTGGGCCGATCGTCGGCCCGATCGGCTGGTCGGTCGATCGACGGCTCGGCCGACCGACGGGTCGACCGAGCCGGCGGGTCAGGCGATCGTGACCTCGTCGCAGAGGTAGACGTCCTGGATGGCGTTGAGGATGGCGATGCCTTCGTCCATCGGCTTCTGGAAGGCCTTGCGGCCGCTGATCAGGCCGGTGCCGCCGGCGCGCTTGTTGATGACGGCGGTCGCAGTCGCGTCCTGGAGGTCGTTGCTCCCCGACGCGCCACCCGAGTTGATCAGGCCCATGCGTCCCATGTAGCAGTTCGCCACCTGGTAGCGGGTGAGGTCGATCGG
>CBFCWS010000082.1:0-10147 GCA_965601765.1 uncultured Ilumatobacter sp.
CGACGAGGCGGACGCGGCGCGAGGAGGAAGCACAGCGGACGACGAGCCCGCCATCGAGAAGTCAAGCGCCAGCGACGAGGCGGACGCGGCGCGAGGAGGAAGCAAAGCGGACGACGAGCCCGCCATCACCGATGCGAACACGTGCGCCCGCCCAACCACGGGTACCGCCGCCGAGGGAAGCGCCAGCGACGAGGCGGACGCGGCGCGAGGAGGAAGCGCAGCGGACGACGAGCCCGCCATCAGGAGTGGTACTCCTGCAGGCTCTTGACCGGGAGGGCGGCGGGGCTCTCGCCGATGCCCTGGACCGCTGCCAGGCCGGCGCTCACGGTCGTGACGCAGGCGATGCCGTGGAGGCTGGCGGCCTTCCGGATGTGCTCGCCGTCGTGACGTCCGATCGAGCCGCGCGGGGTGTTGACGATGAACACGATCTCGCCGTTCGCGATCAGATCGATCGCGGTCGGGCGTCCGTCGTCGTCCTGCATCTTGCCGAGCACCTGGTCGACCTCGACACCGAACCGCGCCAGGTACGCCGCAGTCCCCTGCGTCTCCACCACGCCGAGGCCGCGCGCCTGCAACCGCTTGGCGACGACGAGGCCGGCCGGCTTGTCCTGGTCGTTGACCGACAGGAACACCGTCCCCTTCTGCGGCAGGCCGTTGCCGGCGGCCAGCTCGGCCTTGAAGAAGGCCCGCCCGAACGAGTCGTCGATCCCCATGACCTCGCCCGTCGAGCGCATCTCCGGTCCGAGCGCCGGGTCGACCTCGGGAAACCGGTTGAACGGCAGGACCGCCTCCTTGACCGCGACGTGACCGTCGACCGGCTCGGTGAGCAACCCCTCCTCGGCCAGCTCGGCGAGCGTCGCGCCGAGCATGACCCTGGTGGCGATCTTCGCCAGCGGCAGTCCCTTGGCCTTGGCGACGAACGGGACCGTGCGACTCGCGCGCGGGTTGGCCTCGATCACGTAGACCGTCGGGCCGACGACGGCGTACTGGACGTTGATCAGCCCGCACACCTCGAGCCGGTGGGCGATCGCCTCGGTGTACGAGCGGATCACCTCGACCACCCAGTCCGGCAGCGTCTGGGGCGGGATCGCGCAGGCGGAGTCGCCCGAGTGGACCCCGGCCTCCTCGACGTGCTCCATGACGCCGCCGATGAGTACGGCGCCGGTGTGATCGCGGATGGCGTCGACGTCGACCTCGGTGGCACTCGCCAGGAAGCGGTCGATCAGGACCGGTCGCTCAGCGGACAGCCCACCCTCCTTGCCGAGGCTCCCCCCGCCGGCCAGCTCGGCCATCGCCTGCGCCAGGTGGTTGCGGTCGTCGACGATCTGCATCGCCCGACCGCCCAGCACGTAGCTCGGCCTGACCAGCACGGGAAACCCGATCCGGTCGGTGATCGTGAGGGCCTCTTCGAGATCGACCGCGGTCCCACCCGGCGGCTGCGGGATGTCGAGCTCCCGGCAGAGCCGGTTCCACCTGGCGCGGTCCTCGGCGTCGTCGATCGAGCCGGCGGAGGTCCCGGCGACCAGCTCGGTCGGGATCCCTCCGGCGAGTTTGAGCGGCGTCTGCCCACCGAGCGAGACGATCACCCGCTCCGGGCGCTCGGCGTCGATGACGTTGCGCACGTCCTCGTCGGTCAGGGGCTCGAAGTACAGCCGGTCGCTCGTGTCGTAGTCGGTCGAGACGGTCTCGGGGTTGCAGTTGACCATGATCGTCTCGAAGCCGGCCTCGCGCAGTGCGAAGCTCGCGTGCACGCAGCAGTAGTCGAACTCGATGCCCTGGCCGATGCGGTTCGGGCCGGAGCCGAGGATGACGACCTTGCGGGCATCGGACGAGCGGACCTCGTCCTCGTCCTCGTAGGTCGAGTAGTGGTAGGGCGTCTCGGCCGCGAACTCGGCTGCGCAGGTGTCGACGGTCTTGAAGGTCGGGACGACACCGGCGGCGAGGCGGGCGGCGCGCACCTCGTCGGCCGGCACGCCCCACAGGTGGGCCAGCTGCGCGTCGGAGAAGCCGAGCCGCTTGGCCCGGCGCCAGCCGCGGGGCGTGAGGTCGTCGATCGTCGTGGTCGCGAGCGCGGCCCGCTCCTCGGCGATCATGGCCATCTGGTCGAGGAACCACGGGTCGATGAAGGTGGCCTGGTGGACGCGCTCGATGTCGACGCCACGGTGCAGCAGGGCGCCGACCTGCTGGATCCGGTCGGCGGTCGGGACGGCGGCCGCGGCGAGCAGCTCGTCGTCGTCGAGATCGGCGTCGTGCGCCTCGGCCGGGTCGACGCCGAGCCCGAGGCGGCCCTGCTCGAGCGATCGCAGCGCCTTCTGGAGGCTCTCTGGGAACGTCCGACCGATGGCCATCGCCTCGCCGACGGACTGCATCTGCGTGCCGAGCACACCGGAGGATCCGGGGAGCTTCTCGAACGCCCAGCGCGGGATCTTGGTCACGACGTAGTCGATGACCGGTTCGAAGCTCGCCGGGGTCGCCCGGGTGATGTCGTTCGGGATCTCGTCGAGGGTGTACCCGACTGCCAGCCGCGCCGCGATCTTGGCGATCGGGAACCCGGTCGCCTTCGATGCCAGGGCGGACGAGCGCGAGACCCGCGGGTTCATCTCGATCACGACCTGACGGCCGGTCGCCGGCTCGACCGCGAACTGGACGTTCGAGCCGCCGGTCTCCACCCCGACGCGGCGGATGCACGCGATCGCGGCGTCGCGCATCTGCTGGTACTCGACGTCGGACAACGTCTGGATCGGCGCGACCGTGATCGAGTCGCCCGTGTGCACGCCCATCGGGTCGACGTTCTCGATGCCGCAGATGATCACGCAGTTGTCGGCGCGGTCGCGCATCACCTCGAGCTCGAACTCCTTCCAGCCGTACACCGACTCCTCGACGAGGATCTCGGTGATCGGGCTGGCCTCGAGTCCGTTCGATGCGATCCGCTCGAACTCGTCTCGGGTGCGAGCGATGCCGGTGCCGCGCCCGCCGAGGATGTAGGCGGGGCGGACGACGACGGGCAGGCCGATGTCGTCGATCACGGCACGCGCTTCGTCCATCGAGTGGGCGGTGCCCGAGCGCAGGCAGTCGAGGCCGATCTCGACCATCGCCTGCTTGAAGTTCTCCCGGTCCTCGGCGGTCGCGATCGCCTCGGCGTTGGCACCGATCATCTCGGGTGTGCCGGGCACGCCGATCAACCCGCGCTCGTAGAGCTGCATCGCGGTGTTGAGGCCGGTCTGCCCACCGAGCGTGGGCAGCACGGCGTCGGGCCGCTCGCGCTCGATGATCGACGCGACCACCTCCCACGTGATCGGCTCGACGTAGGTCGCGTCCGCGAATCCGGGGTCGGTCATGATCGTCGCCGGGTTCGAGTTGACCAGGATGACGCGGTACCCCTCCTCGCGCAGCACGCGGCACGCCTGCGTGCCGGAGTAGTCGAACTCGCAGGCCTGCCCGATCACGATCGGCCCCGACCCGATGATGAGGATCGACCGGAGGTCGTCGCGCCGCGGCATCAGCCCTCTCCCCCCGTGACGGAGCAAGCCTGGCTTGCTCCGTCACGCATCAGGGCGGCGAAGCGGTCGAACAGGTAGGTGCTGTCGTGGGGGCCGGGGCCGGCCTCCGGGTGGTGCTGCACGCTGAAGCAGCGTTCGCCGACCACCTCGAGTCCTTCGCACACGCCGTCGTTGAGGTTGACGTGGGTCGTGCGGACGTCGCGGCCGAGGGCGCCGAAGGAGCCGGCGTCGACGGCGAAGCTGTGGTTCTGGCTGGTGATCTCGATCACGTCGGTCGTCAGGTCCTTCACCGGATGGTTGGCGCCGTGGTGGCCGAAGGGCAGCTTGACCGTCGCTGCGCCGACCGCCCGGCCGAGGAGCTGGTGCCCGAGGCAGATCCCGAAGATCGGCACCCGACCGATCAGCCGCCCGATCTCGTCGGTGGCACCGGCGACCTCGGCGGGGTCACCCGGCCCGTTCGAGAGGAAGACCCCGTCCGGTTCCCGGGCGAGCACGTCGGCGGCAGGTGTGCTCGCCGGGACGACCTCGACGGTCCCGAGCGCGGCGAGGTGCCGCAGGATCGTCGTCTTGATGCCGAAGTCGTACGCGACGATGCGACGTCCGGGGGCGCCGGGCGCCGCGTCGACGACGTACGGCACGTCGGCGGTGACGCCGGCGACGAGGTCGACGCCACTCGTGCCCGGTTCGGCCTCGGCGATCCGGCGAAGCGTCGCGACGTCGGCGTCGCCGAACGCGCCCGGCAGCGCGCCGGTGTCGCGGATCAGGCGGGTGAGGCGACGGGTGTCGACCCCACCGATCGCCGGGATGCCGTGCTGCGCGAGCAGGGCGTCGAGGCCCTGCTCGGAGCGGTGGTTGCTCGATCGGCGGGCGAGCTCGCGCACCACGATCCCGCGACAGAACGCACCTCGCGACTCGTAGTCGGTCCGGTTCGTGCCGTAGTTGCCGATGTGCGCGGTCGTGAAGGTGATGATCTGCCCGGCGTAGCTCGGGTCGGTGATGATCTCCTGGTAGCCCGACATGGCGGTGTTGAACACGACTTCGCCGCCGGCGACACCGTCGTCGGGCACCGCCCCGAACAGCTCACCTTCGAACACACTGCCGTCGGCGAGGACGAGTGCGCCGTCGCGGATGGTGGAGGGTTGCATACTCATACAGTCTATTGCATCTTCATTCGATATGTGGGGTGAACTCGATCTCGTCATCGGGTGGGCGAACCATCGACGACCGTGGGGCTCCCCGCCAGCACGGTGTGGCGGACGCGACCCCGCAGCTCGACGTCGACGTAGGGGGTGTTGCGGCTCCGGCTGGCGAGCTCGCCGGGCTGCACGTGCCAGCGCTCGTCCGGATCGAACACGCACAGGTTGGCCGGCTCGCCGGCCGCCACCGGGCGACCGTGCACGTCGTCGACGCCGGCGATCGCCGCCGGCCGCCACGTCATGGCCGCGACGACGTCCTCGACCGGCATCGCGAGGCTGGCGAGGCTGACGCCGAGCGCGGTCTCCAGCCCGAGCATGCCGGGAGGCGCCTGGTCGAGGGGACGCTCCTTGGTCTCGGCGGTGTGTGGTGCATGATCCGTGGCGATCGCGTCGATCGTGCCGTCGGCCAGCCCCGCTCGCACCGCCTCGACGTCGTCCATGGTCCGCAGCGGCGGGTTGACCCGGAAGATCGGCGAGTAGCCGGCGAGGCGCTCGTCGGTGAGGCTGATGTGGTGCGGTGTCGCCTCGGCGGTCACCGGCAGACCGTCGGCCTTCGCCGCCCGCACCAGCTCGACGCTGCGGGCCGTGGAGAGGTGGAGGACGTGGAGCGGTGCACCGGTGAGCCGCACGAGCTCGATGTCGCGGAACACCATCAGCTCCTCGGCGATCGACGGCCAGCCCGGCAGCCCGAACGCCGAGCAGCAGTGGCCCTCGTGCATGACCGCCCCCTCGGTGAGCCGGCTGACCTCGCAGTGCTGGGCCAGCACGATCGGGCGGCCGTCGACCCGGATGTCGCTCGCGTACTCGAGCGCCCGGCGCATCAGCAGCGGGTCCTGCACCCCGAAGCCGTCGTCGGTGAAGATCCTCACGCCCGCCGCGGCCAACTCGGCGAAGGGGGTCAGCTGCGTCCCGGCCTGGCCGACCGTGATCGACCCCGACGGCCGGACGTCGCACAGCCCGGCCAGCTCGCCCTGGCGGCGGACGAACTCGATCACCGACACCGTGTCCTGCGTGGGGTCGGTGTTAGGCATCGCGACCACGCAGGTGTAGCCGCCCTTGGCCGCGGCTCGCGAGCCGGTCTCGATCGTCTCCGCCTCCTCGCGGCCCGGCTCGCGGAGGTGGGTGTGGAGATCGACGAACCCCGGCGTGACGAGGCACCCGGTCGCGTCGAGCGTCGTCGCTCCCCCGGCGGGCGACACCTCGTCGGGCGTGCCGACGGCCACGATCCGGCCGTCCGCGACGTGGACGTCGGCGCGTCGCCGCCCCTGCCGGTCGACGACCTCACCGCCGATGATGAGCAGATCGTTCATGACGTCCCTTCCGGATCGGCGTCGGTCGAGCCGCTCCCGAGCAGCTCGAACAGGACCGCCATCCGCACGGCGATCCCGTTGGTCACCTGCTCGGTGATCACCGCTCCGGGCAGATCGGCCGGATCGACGACCATCTCGACCCCCCGGTTCATCGGCCCCGGGTGCATCACGAGGGCGTGCGGCTGCAGACGGCCCGCCCGCTCCGGGGTGAGCCCGTAGCGCGCCGTGTACTCGCGCAGGTCGGGGACGAGCGCCTCGCCCGTCCGCTCACGCTGCATCCGCAGCAGGTACAGCACGTCGAGATCGGCGATCACCTCGTCGAGCTCGGCGGCGACGGTCACCTTGCCGAGCCCGGTGACATCGGGCGGCAGCAGCGTGCGGGGCGCCACCACGGTCACCTCGGCGCCGAGCAGCGTGTAGGCGGCGACGCAGCTGCGGGCGACGCGACTGTGGCGGATGTCGCCGACGACACCGATCCGGAGACCGTCGAAGGAGTGCTCGCGGCCCAGCACCGTCCTGATCGTGAAGCAGTCGAGCAGCGCCTGGGTGGGGTGGGCGTGCCACCCGTCGCCGGCGTTGATCACGCGGGCGTCGGTCCACTGGCTGATCAGCCAGGGCACGCCCGAGGAGCGATGGCGGATCACGAAGGCATCCACCCCCATCGCGGCGATCGTCTCGATGGTGTCGCGCAAGCTCTCGCCCTTGTTCACGCTCGACTGCGACACCGAGAAGTTCATCGTGTCGGCCGACAGCCGCTTGGCCGCGGTCTCGAAGCTCAGCCGCGTGCGGGTCGAGTCCTCGAAGAACAGGTTGCAGACCGTCTTGCCCCGCAGCGCGGGGACCTTGGGGTTCGGCCGCCGGTTCACCTCGGCCATGTGGTCGGCGACCTCCAGGAGGTGCCGCAGCGAGTCGGCGCCCGCCTCGTCGATCGATCGGAAGTGGATCACGAGATGTCGACCCCCTCGGCGGTCGCGACCACGCGCTCGGTCGAGCTGGTCGGGAGGTTCTTGCCGACGACGTCCGGCCGGATCGGCAGCTCACGGTGACCCCGGTCGACGAGCACGGCGAGCTGGACCGCGCTCGGCCGCCCGTAGTCGGTGATCGCGTCGAGCGCGGCCTTCACGGTCCGGCCCGTGTAGAGGACGTCGTCGACGAGCACGACCGTCGTCCCGTCGATCTCGAACGGGATGTCGCTCACGCTGCCGGGCGACACCGGTCGCAGCCCGATGTCGTCGCGGTAGAGCGACACGTCGAGCGAGCCGACGGGCACCTCGCGCTCGATCCGGGCGAGCTCGGCGCCGAGGCGCTCGGCGAGCCACACCCCGCCTCGCTGCAGTCCGACGAGCGCCACGCGGTCGGTGCCGCGGTTGCGCTCGATGATCTCGTGGGCCATCCGGGTCGTGGCCCGACGGACGTCGTCGGGCCCGAGCACCTGCTTGGGTCGGGTCACGCTGTCTCCTGCCGTGTGGGCCTCACGGGACCCACTTCACGGTCGGAACGACAACGTAGCGCAGTTCGCGCCGCGACACCCGGACCGGGTCGGCCGGAGGTGCGCCGGCGTGCGCTCAGGTCCGGAACGGCGGGTCGAGGACGTCGCCGACGCGGTGGTTGAGGGTTCGGATGACGCGGTCTTCGCGATGCCACCCGAGGAGGCTCACCGTGGCGGTCGCGAGGGCGAAGCGGCGGCCCTCGACCGGTGCCAGGCCGCACCAGCGGGCGATGAGCACGGCGAGCAGGTGGCCGTGGGCGAACACCGCGACGTTGCCGTCACCGCGCCCGTCGTCGAGCCGGGCCAGGAAGCGGTCGGCCCGCTCCCCCACCTGCTCCACGGTCTCGCCGCCGGTGATCTCGTGGGTCCAGACCGACCAGCCGGGGATCCGCTCGCGGCTCGCGGCGGTGCTCTCGCCCTCGAACTCGCCGTAGTCCCACTCGAGCAGGTCGTCGTCGACGTCGACCCCGCACGGTGGCGAGACGATCTCCGCAGTCTCGCGCGCGCGTCGCAGCGGGCTGGTGTACGCCGCGACGAGTCCCCAACCGTCGAGCGTGCGGGCCGCGTCGCGCGCCTCGTACCGACCGGTCTCGGTGAGCGGGATGTCGGTGCGGCCCGTGTGCCTGCCGACCTGCGACCACTCGGTCTGACCATGCCGGATGACGAGCACCTGTGCCACGGCGGAACCGTACACGGACCCGGGGGCCGAGGTTGCCGCTCGAGCACGTCGTCCGTCGCCAGACGCGCCAGACCGCCGAGCTCTACGGCCTCGGCGACCGCAAGCTCCTCGCGGCGGGCATGCGGGCCGGCGTGAACGTGATCGACGACGCCGCGCTGAGCTCCGGCCCACCGCGCATGACCTGGGACCTCCCCGGCGGTGCACCGCGGCTGATCCAGCGGGCGTCCGGCTACCGGTACACGTTCGTGGGCGGCGTGCAGACCGTCGCCGACGACGAGTTCACCGGCGAGCTGCCCGGGCGCTTGCTGCGAGGCCCGCGCTGACGCGGCGCACGATCGGGTCGACGCCCGCATGGAAGAATCGTCGCCGTGAGCGATGTCCACGCGCCCGGGACCCCGGACTCGCCCGCCCGCACCGATGCGGGCGAGGTGACCGCCCCGACCGCGCTCGACGATCCGCGCACCGGTTCCGCCGCCGCCGACGACCCCGGCGATCCGACGCCCGTCACCGGGGGTGCGACCGGCTCGCCGGCATCGTGGCGATGGCGACGCATCGCCTCGACCGCCGCCGTCGCGCTGATCTCGGTCGTCGCCCTGGTGTTCTGGCGTGGCTTCCATCTGCCGGGGCACGACAGCGGCGACGACTTCGCGCTCTACATCGACCAGGCACGCTCGCTGCTCCAGGGCGATGTCGGGGCGACCCTCGGCCGGACCCGCTTCGCCGTCGACAACTCGGGCTGGCAGACGTTCAGCCCCTATGCGTATCCGTGGGGACTGCCGCTGCTGCTCGCCCCCGTGCTCGCACTCACCGGGGTCGTCGATCCCGAGACCGGGATCGACTACGCGCCGTTGAAGATGATGATCTCGGTCACCTTCCTGATCGCGCTGCTCGCCTACCACAGCTGGCTGCGACGACGCATCCACTGGCTCGGCGCCGCCCTGCTGCCGATCTTCCTCGGCACCAACATCGTGTTCGTCCTCCACACCGACAACGTGCTCTCCGAGCTGCCGTTCCTCATGTCGCTGATGCTGATCGTCGTGTGGTTCGACCGGGTGCGCGAGCGCGGGCTGCTGCTGTCGGGCGGCGTCTGGCCGCTCGTCGTCCTCGGGCTGCTCGTCGCGTTCTCGTTCAACATCCGGCGCGAGGGCCTCGGGGCGCTGCTCGGGGTCGGGCTCGGCCAGCTCGTCGCCATCTGGCCCGAGCGCTCCGGCCGATCGACGTGGAGCGCGCTCGGCGAGGTCGACTGGCGCCGGGCGGCCGTCCCGTGGGCGACGTTCGCAGCGGCGGTGGTCGCATTCCAGATCGCACTGCCCTCCGAGGTGCTCCCGAAGTACTCCGAACGGGATCCGGCGGCGACGACCGGCCTCGGCCGCATCCCGGGCAGCATCGAGACCTACCGGCCGATGCTCGCCGAGCAGCTCGGCCTGAAGGACTTCGGGGCGGTCGACACGACCCTGTTCGGCTCGCCCGCGCTCGGGGCGGCCGCGATGATCACACTGGTCGTCCTCGCCGTGCTCGGGTTGGTGACCGCGGCAGTCCGCGACCCGGCACGGGAGCTGGTCGTGGTCGGGATGTTCGTCGGGGTGTCGGTGCTCGTGCTCTCGGCACCGTTCCAGACGTACCGCTACATCATGGCGCTCGTCCCGTTCTTCCTGTACTTCGTCCACCTCGGCGTGGCGACGCCGATCGCGGCCATCGGCGGGCGGGGTCTCCGCCGACCCACCATCGTCGCCGAGCTCCTGATCGCGTCGATGATCGTCGCCGGCTGGGGCGACACGATCAACGCCCGGGAGTTCCGCGAAGGGTGGGCCGGTCCGCCGAGGTCGGGGCCCCAGGAGCCCGCCGCGCTGGAGATGTTCGAGGCGGTCCGCGACATCACGAGGGGTGACTCCGTCATCGTGTACCACCGGGCGCGGACGATGATGCTCTACACCCACCGCCAGGCCGTGCAGGGTGGAGCGCTCGACATCGTC
>CBFCWS010000083.1:0-10086 GCA_965601765.1 uncultured Ilumatobacter sp.
GCCCCGGGCGCTGGGCGCGCCGCGCGCTCGGCTCGCGATCCCCGAGGTCGCCCGCCCGATCTCGATCGCCGCGCTCGCGCACCTCTCGAACCGGTCACCGCTCGTCGTCGCGTGCCCGACCGGCACGATGGCCGGCCAGCTCGCCGACGACCTCGCCACGTTCCTCGGTGCCGACGGCGTCGCGTTGCTGCCCGCCTGGGAGACGCTCCCGTTCGAGCGGGTCAGCCCGGCCGTCGACACGATGGGCCGGCGCTGCGAGGTGCTCTGGCGGTTGTCGCACGCCGACCCGGATCGTCGCCCGGCGGTCGTGGTGGCCGGTGTCCGGGCGCTGCTCCAGCACCTCGCGCCGAACACCGCGGACATCGAGCCGATCACCGTCCGCCCGCAGGGGGTCGTCGATCCCGACCAGCTCAGCGCGCAACTCGTCGAGTACGGCTACCGCCGCGAGGAGCTGGTCGAGCACCGCGGCGAGTTCTCGCGCCGCGGCGCGATCATCGACGTGTACCCGTCGACCGCCGAGGCACCGGTCCGCATCGACCTGTGGGGGGACGAGGTCGACCGGCTCACCCGCTTCGGCGTCAACGACCAACGCTCGACCGAGGATCTCACCGAGGCCCTGATCTTCCCCGCCCGCGAGCTCGTCCTCACCGACGACCTCCGCGACCGCGCCGCCGACCTGGTCGGCGCCGAACCGTGGGGACGCGAGCAGTGGGAGCGCCTCGCGGAGGGTGCCCCGTTCGACGGGATGGAGTCGTGGCTGCCGTGGCTCGTCGAGAAGCCGACCATCATCACCGACCTCCTCCCCGACACCGCCAAGATCGTGCTCGTCGAACCGCGTCGCATGCGGGACCGCGCCACCGACCTGCTCGCCGAGGAGGACGATCTCGCCAAGGCGCTCGCCTCGACGTGGGCCCGCGATCCCGATCGCACCTTCCCGCGCCTCCACGCGGATCCCGACCGGCTGCTCGCGGACGTCGGCCACTTCTGGACCATCGACTCCACCCCCGAGTCACCGGACGTCCCGCACGTCGCGGCATCGGGCTGGGGACCGATCGGCGCCGACGAGACGGGGTTCACGCGACGGCTGGTCGAGCTGCTCGACGACGGCCATCAGGTGGTCGTCGCCGCCGACGGCACCGGCTCGGCGGCGAGGGTCGCCGAGATCCTGCGTGAGCGCGGGCTCGACTTCCCCGTCCGGGAAGCGGTCGACGCCGGTCCGCCGGGAAGCAAGGGGCACGGCAGCATCGTCGTCGCACCGTTGCACCGAGGGTGTTCGCTCCCGCGGGCCGGGGTCGCGCTCATCGCCGAGGCCGATCTCACCGGGCGGCGACGCGCCCACCGCACCGCCCGGCCTCGGCAGCGCACCGGCACGACCACGTTCGAGGACTTCCGACCCGGCAGCCACGTCGTGCACCACCAGCACGGCGTGGGCAAGTACGAGGGCATGACGACCCGCGCGATCGGCGGCGTCGAGCGGGACTACCTGCTGATCGCGTACAAGGGCGCCGACAAGCTCTACGTCCCGTCCGACCAGATCGACACCCTCCGGCCCTACGTCGGCGGTGAAGTCCCCGCGCTCCACCGGCTCGGCGGGAGCGACTTCGCGAAGGCGAAGGGCCGCGTGCGGTCGGCGGTGCGCGAGATCGCGCACGAGCTCGTGCTGCTCTACCAGCAGCGGGTCAACGCGACCGGCCACGCGTTCGGGACCGACACACCGTGGCAGCACGAGATGGAGGACTCGTTCCCCTACGTCGAGACCCCTGACCAGCGCACCGCGATCGCCGACATCAAGTCCGACATGGAACAGCCCCACCCCATGGACCGGCTGCTGTGCGGCGACGTCGGGTTCGGCAAGACCGAGGTCGCGATCCGGGCCGCGTTCAAGGCGATCCAGGACGGCAAGCAGGTCGCGGTGCTGGCGCCGACGACCCTCCTCGCGAGCCAGCACGGCAACACCTTCGCGGACCGGTTCGCCGGCTACCCGATCCGGGTCGAGGTGCTCTCCCGGTTCCTGACCGCCGCGCAGGCGAAGCGGGTCATCGCCGACCTCGCGGCGGGCGACGTCGACTGCGTGATCGGCACGCACCGGCTCCTCGCCGCCGACGTGCGGTTCAAGGATCTCGGCCTCCTGGTCATCGACGAGGAGCAGCGCTTCGGCGTGCAGCACAAGGAGCGCATCAAGAAGCTCCGGACCGACGTCGACGTGCTCACGCTGTCGGCCACGCCGATCCCGCGCACGTTGGAGATGAGCCTGGTCGGGATCCGCGACCTGTCCCTGCTCCAGACGCCACCTGCCGACCGTCAACCGATCCTCACCTACGTCGGCGAGTACGACGAGCGGGTGGCGGTCGAGGCGATCCGCCGCGAGCTCCTGCGCGAGGGGCAGGTCTTCTGGGTGCACAACCGCGTCCGGTCGATCGACACCGCGGCGGCCCGACTCCGCCAGGCCGTTCCCGAGGCCCGCATCGCCGTCGCCCACGGGCAGATGGACGAGGGGACCCTGGAACAGGTCGTCGTCGACTTCTGGGAAGGTCACTACGACGTGCTCGTCTGCACGACGATCATCGAGTCGGGGATCGACATGCCGACCGTCAACACCCTCGTCGTCGAGCGGTCCGACCTCCTCGGCCTCGGCCAGATGCACCAGCTGCGCGGCCGCGTCGGCCGCAGCGGCAGCCGGGCGTACGCCTACCTGTTCCACCCCCGCGACAAGGTGCTGACCGAGGAGGCGTACGAGCGGCTGAAGACGATCGGCGAGTCGACCGATCTCGGCTCGGGCTTCCGCATCGCGATGCGCGACCTCGAGATCCGGGGCGCCGGCAGCCTGCTCGGCGAGTCGCAGTCGGGCCACATCGCCGCCGTCGGGTACGACCTCTACTGCCAGATGGTGACCGAGGCGGTCGCGGAGATGAAGGGTGAGCCCGTCGCCGCGCCGGCCGAGCTCAAGCTCGACGTCCCCGCCGACGCCTACCTCCCCGACGACTACGTCGGCACGGAGTCGTCGCGCCTGGAGGCGTATCGCCGCCTCGGCGAGGTCACCACCCGCGCCGATGTCGACGACATCCGCACGGAGTGGGAGGACCGCTACGGCCCGCTCCCCGACCCGGCCGAGGCCCTGCTCGCGATCGGGCGGCTGCGCGCCGAGTGCCACCGGCTCGGCATCACCGACATGCAGATCGTGTCGGGCCAGGCCCGGCTCGGCCCGATCGACCTGCCGCTCTCCGCGGTCACTCGCCTGCGCCGTCTGTCCAAGGGGGCGATCGTCAAGGAAGACCAGCGCCGGCTCGTGGCCCCGATCCCGAAGTCGGCCGACCCCGCCGAGTTCCTCGCCGAGTTCCTCGCCCAACTCGTGCCGGCCTGACGCGACATCTGGGGCCAGATGTCGCGCGGGTAGGTTGGCGGCCGTGAATGGACGCCTCGTCGTGCTCGCCGCCGCCTCGCTCACGCTCGCCGGTTGTGGCGCGGTCGGCGCCACCGATGTCGCCGCCAGCGTCGACGACGCCGAGCTGACGGTCGACGAGCTCGCACAGCGTGCCGGCGACCTCGGCATCGTGGCCGACGGCCGCATCTCGGGCGACGACGCGCGCGTGACGATCGCCAACTGGATCGGGCTGCAGGCAGCGGAGCGCAGCGGCCTCGTCGACCGGTACCTGGCGGGCCCGGTCGACTCGGGGATCACGTGCGTCTTCGCGGTGCCGGCGCCCGACGCGACCACGGGTGACGACTGGCTCCGGCGACTGCGCGGTGGCGAGGCGTGGGCATCGATCGCCGAGGAGTCGATCGGCGGGGAGTCGATCGGCGAGGAGTCGAGCCCCGGGTCGGCCGTCGCGACACGAGTCGAGTGCCTCGGCACGGCCGGGCTCGTCGACGTCGCTGACCAGCTCGCCGAGCTCTCCGTCGACGATCCGTACGCCCTGGTCACCTTCCCGGACCAGACGCTCGCCCTCGTCAAGATGCAGACCGTCGGGGAGCTCAACGGCTTCGAGCTGCTGACGGTCGCACAGACGGTGGAGCCCGGTCTGGTCGACGCCGCCGTCGCCGAGCTCGACGACGCCGAGGTCACCGTGGCGCCTCGCTACGGCGTGTTCGACCCCGACATCTACAACGTCGTCCCCCTCGGCAGCGCCAGCAGCGTCACACCGTGAGCGCACCCGGCCCGCGGGTGGTGATCGTGGGCCTGGGCCCCGGAGGACGGGATCACGTCACGCGCGCGACCGAGCGCGAGATCGCGGTCGACCGGCGACGGTTCGTCCGGACCGTGCAGCACCCGACCGCCGATCTCGTCGACGGGACCAGCTTCGACGACCTCTACGACCGCGCCGACGAGTTCGGCGGCGTGTACGACGAGATCCGCGACCGCCTGGTCGCGGCGGCGCTGGCCGACGGCGAGGTCCTCTACGCCGTACCGGGATCGCCGCTGGTCCTCGAGCACACGGTGGCGCTGCTCCGCAGCGACCGCCGCATCCGGTGCGAGATCCATCCGGCGATGTCGTTCCTCGACCTCGTGTGGGCGCGGCTCGGGCTCGACCCGGTCGATGCCGGGGTCCGGCTGGTCGACGGTCATCGGTTCGCGACCGAGGCGGCCGGGGCGAGCGGGCCCCTGCTCGTCGCCCACACGCACGCCGACTGGGTGCTCTCGGACATCAAGCTCTCCGTCGACGATGCCGACATCGACGTCGACGACACCGAGGTCACGTTGCTGTGCGCCCTCGGGACCGACCAGGAGCGGATCGTCACGACGACCTGGGCGGAGATGGACCGTGCCGTCGACGCGGACCATCTGACCAGCTTGTACGTCCCGCACCTCCACACGTCGCCGGGCGCCGGCTACATCCGCTTCCACGAGCTCGCCCGCACGCTCCGCGAGCGTTGCCCGTGGGACGTCGAGCAGACGCACCAGAGCCTGCGCCGCTACCTCGTCGAGGAGACGTTCGAGGTCGTCGACGCGATCGACGCACTCGACCCGGACGACACCGCCACCGACGAGGCGCTGGCCGAGGAGCTCGGCGACCTGCTCTACCAGATCGAGTTCCACGCGACGATCGCCGAGCAGGAGGGCCGCTTCACGATCGCCGACGTGACGCAGGGCATCCACGACAAGCTGGTCCGCCGTCATCCGCACGTGTTCGGCGACGTCGACACCGACGACCCGGCCCGGATCGCCGCCAACTGGGAGGCGATCAAGCGCGCCGAGAAGGGTCGCACCTCGGTGTTCGACGGCGTCGCACGCTCGCTCCCGGCACTCGGGTTCGCCGACGAGATCCAGCGCAAGGCGGCGAAGGTGGGATTCGACTGGCCCGACGTCGACGGCGCGCTCGCCAAGGTCGGCGAGGAGGCCGTCGAGGTGACCCGTGCGGCGCCGCACGAGCAGGCCGACGAGCTGGGCGACCTGCTGTTCGCAGTGGTGAACGTCGCCCGCCATCTCGGCGTCGAGCCGGAGCTCGCCCTCCGGGCCGCGACCCGCAAGTTCGTCGCCCGCTTCGAGCAGGTCGAGGCGCTCGCCGCGGAGCGCGGCATCGATCTCGGCACCTCCGATCTCGCAGTGCTCGACGCGCTCTGGGACGAGATCAAGGCCTCCGGTCACTGACAGCGGCGCAGCGCTCGCGCCATGCGACGGGCACTCGTCGGGTGGCGGTGGTCAGACCCCGAACCACGGCCCGGTGGCCAGATCCCCCTCCACGATCGCGCGGTCGTCCGGGTCGGCGATCGCGAAGCGCTCCGCCCGTCGACGCTCGTGGCGCGCCTCGTCGGCGCGGCCGCATGCAGCGAGCGCCCGCGCCCTGAGCTCGTGGGCGTACGCACGGTCGAAGTCGACGGCGTCGGCGGCGACGTCGAGGAGCCGCTCGTAGCGGTCGGCGGCGGCGAGTGCAGCGGTACCGTGCCCGACCACGGCCGTCGCCTTGCCCACCATGTAGGCCGCCCGTGCCAGGTGCAGCGGCGTCCGCCCGTCGGCGCGCGACCAGTGGTACGAGGCGGCGTGGACCCGATCCATCAGCTCGGCGCCGTCGTCGGCATCGAGGTCGCGTCCGTCGAGCAGCTCGAACGCGGCGTTGTTGGCGGCGATCGCCTCGCGCCGGTGCCACGCCCCGTCGCTCGACTCGCCTGCCTCGTCGTCGCTCTCGTGGTCGCCGGCCTCGTCGTCGACCGGGGGCATCGGCCGACCCGTCTCGAGCAGGGTCTTCATGCCGTCGATGATCGCCACCCACCCGAGCCTCACGTGCCGCCAGGTCGCCGGGCTGAATGCGAGGTCGCCGTGGCGGAGCGTGACCCTGGTGGCGGTGCCCTCCGGGTTGGCGTCGGCGAGCGTCCACTCGACGCGGCCGGGTGGCTCGGCGGCCATGGTCGCGTCGTAGAGGACGTGCCAGGTGTACACGAGCCGTGACGGCGGTTCGATCACCTCGATCGTGCCGTCGGTCGCCTCCACGCCGGAGGCGACGATCCGGTTCACGAAGCGGGCACCCGGCTCGAACGTCGACTCGAATCGGGTCCCGTGGAAGTACCTGGTCGTGAACTCCTCGCCGAGCAGGGCGTCCCACACGCGCTGGCGCGGCGCAGCGATGAAGATCTCGTACCGGTGGGCGGTGGTGGTCATGCGGTGCTCCTCTCGTGGATCGGGTCGGTCGGCTCGATCGTCCGGGCCGGGTCCTCCGGACCGGGCCATGCGGGCCGGTTCATGGGCTCAGGGTCATGCGGACCTGGCCGCCGGCTCGGTGCCGGCCTCGGCGATGTCGCGCAGCGCGAGCATCCCGTCGACGTGGTGCTCGGCGAATCGTGAGATCCATCGGTCGTGCAGCTCGCGGATGGGGATCGGGTTGAGGTAGTGGTGCTTGGACCGGCCGCGCCGCTCGACGGTGACGAGGTGGGCCGCCTCGAGCACCGCCAGGTGCTTCATCACGCCGAACCGGCTCAGGTGCGGGAGCGACTCGCACAGCTCGCCGAGCGTCTGGCCGTCCGCGGATCGCAGCGCGTCGAGCAGGACCCGCCGACCGTGGTCGGCGAGCGCCCGGAACACCGGATCCGTCGGATCGTCCTGCATCCCTTCCATTATGTGACTATCTGGTCACATGTCAAGCCCCGCCCGCCGGGTGTTCGTCTGTGTCACCGATCTGGCTGGCGACAGCCAGATCGGTGACATACAACCATGCGGGCGGCTGGCAGAATGCCGCCATGCGCGTGCAGGTCGCCCACCCCGCCGAGCATCAGCACATCGCCGGGATGCCGCTGCGTGAGCCGCTGTCGGAGTGGGACATGCCGAACGTGCACAAGGTGCTCGGGCTGCACCGACACGTCGTGCAGCTCGTCGAGTTCCACGACATCTCCTACGTCGTCAAGGAGCTGCCCGACCACCTCGCCGAGCGTGAGTACCGTCTGCTGCGCGCGATCGACGAGGTCGGCCTGCCGACCGTCGAGATGGTGGCGGTCATCACCGGCCGGGTCGGCCAGGACGGGATGATCATCACCCGCCACCTCGACTACTCCTTGCCGTACCGGTCGCTCCTGATGGGTCGCGGGCTCGACATCCCGTACCTCGGCGATCGGCTCCTCGATGCGCTGGTCGTGCTGCTGGTGCGCATCCACCTGGCGGGCTTCTTCTGGGGCGACTGCTCGCTGTCGAACACGCTGTTCCGACGCGACGCCGGGGCGCTGCGGGCCTACATCATCGACGTCGAGACCGCCGAGCACCACGCGCAGCTCTCCGACGGCCAGCGCGCCTACGACCTCTCGATCGCGGTCGACAACGTCGCGGGCGGCCTGCTCGACCTGCAGGCTGCGGGCCGGCTGGCCGACGACATCGATCCGATCGACGTCGCACTCGCCGTCGGCGAGCGGTACGAGGAGCTGTGGAGCGAGATCACCGCGTCGGCGAGCGCGTCGATCGGCGACACCTCGCCGATGCGGCACCGCCTCGACCGGTTGCACGAGCTCGGGTTCGACGTCGACGAGATGGAGATCGTCACGGGCGACGACGACGTCACGATGCACTTCGTCCCGAAGGTCGTCGAGCACGGGTACCACGCCGAGCAGCTCGCCGATCTCACCGGTCTCGACGCCGGCGACAACCAGGCCCGCCGGATGCTCCAGGACATCAAGAGCTACCGGGCATGGCTGCAGACCGAATCCGAGCGCCCCGTCCCGCTGAACGTCGCCGCGGTGCGCTGGATGGACCGGGTGTTCGAACCGGTCATGGCCGCGATCCCCGAGCAGTACTCCGGCAAGCTCGAACCGGCCGAGATCTTCCATCAGCTCATCGAGCACCGGTGGTTCATGAACGAGCGCGAGCAGCGCGACGTGCCGCTGCTCGACGTGCTCGACGACTACATGCAGCTCCTCGCCGACGCACCGAACGAGCAGCGGGTGCTCGACACCGACTGACGTCGATCGGGATCGGCAGACCAGCGGAGCCGGACCGTCCGCGCCGATCGACCAGCTGACCGGGTCGGGCGTCGATCGGGGAGAGTACGTTGGTCGACATGACTGAGATCGTGCACACCATCGGCCGCCAGATCATCGACTCGCGTGGCAACCCCACCGTGGAGGTCGACGTCGAGCTCGACTCCGGCGCACGCGGTCGCGCCGCGGTTCCGAGCGGTGCGTCGACCGGCGAGCACGAGGCGGTCGAGCTCCGCGACGGCGGCGATCGGTACGGCGGCAAGGGGGTCGCCAACGCCGTCGGCTTCGTCAACGGCGAGATCGCCGAGGCCCTCACGGGCGCCGACGCGCTCGATCAGCGGGCGATCGACCAGGCGCTGCTCGACCTCGACGGCACCGACAACAAGGGCCGGTTCGGCGCCAACGCGATCCTCGGCACGAGCCTCGCGGCCGCGAAGGCTGCGGCCGACGAGCTCGACATGCCGCTCTACCGGTACGTCGGCGGCGCCAACGCCCACGTCCTGCCCGTCCCGATGATGAACGTGCTCAACGGCGGGGTGCACGCCGACAACTCCGTCGACTTCCAGGAGTTCATGATCATGCCGGTCGGCGCTCCCTCGTTCTCCGAGGCGCTCCGCTGGGGCGTGCAGACCTACCACGTCCTCAAGGGCGTCCTCCACGACCGCGGTCTCGCAACCGCCGTCGGCGACGAAGGTGGTTTCGCGCCCGACCTCGACTCGAACGAGGACGCGATCAAGCTGCTCGTCGAGGCGATCGGGGCGGCCGGGTTCACGCCGGGCGACGAGATCGCGATCGCCCTCGACCCGGCGGTCAGCGAGATCTACCGGGACGGCTCGTACCACCTCGAGGGCGAGGGCAAGGTGCTGTCGGGCGACGAGATGGCCGCCTACTGGGCGCGGATGGTCGACACCTACCCGATCGTCTCGATCGAGGACGGCATGGACGAGAACGACTGGGCCGGGTGGACGAGCCTGACCGCTGCGATCGGCGACCGCTGCCAGCTCGTCGGCGACGACCTCTTCGTCACCAACAGCCGCCGGCTCCGGCAGGGCATCGACGCCGGCGCCGCGAACTCGATCCTCGTCAAGGTCAACCAGATCGGATCGCTGAGCGAGACGCTCGACACCGTCGAGCTGGCCACCGCCAACTCGTACACGGCGGTGATGTCGCACCGCAGCGGTGAGACGGAGGACGCGACGATCGCGGATCTCGCCGTCGCCACCAACTGCGGCCAGATCAAGACCGGTGCACCGGCCCGCTCCGACCGGGTCGCGAAGTACAACCAGCTCCTGCGCATCGAGGCCGAGCTCGGCGAGCAGGCCGCCTTCCGCGGCCGGGCTGCGCTCGCACCACGCTGACCGGCGACGGCGCGCCCCGGCAGCCCGGAGGTGCCGCCGGATCGGGGCGGCGACCTGCGAGACTGGCCCGACCATGAGCGAGAAGTCGACGACGATCACTCGGCCGCGGTCGACGCCGTCGGCCGACGAGGGCCGGCCGACGGTCGGTGATCCGACGCGGGGCATCCGACGCGACCGCCGGCTGGTCGGGCACCGGACCAACCTGGCGTTGTTCGTGCTCGGTGCGGTGATCGTCGGCGCGCTCACCGCAGCGCTGTTCCTCCTGCCGATCCGCACGTACTTCGACCAGGACGCACGGATCGAGCAGCGCGGCGAGCAGCTCGAACGGATCGAGGCC
>CBFCWS010000084.1:0-10057 GCA_965601765.1 uncultured Ilumatobacter sp.
GACGCCGACGAGGCGAACGCCCATGTGCTCGAGATCGCCCGCTCGCACGGTGTGCGAACCGTCGTCAAGTCCAAGTCGATGCTGTCGGAGGAGACGGGTGTCAACCACGTGCTCGAGGAGGCCGGCATCCAGATCACCGAGTCCGACCTCGGCGAGTGGATCATCCAGGTCGCCGGCGAGGCCCCGTCCCACATCATCGTCCCGGCGATCCACAAGGACCGTGGCCAGGTGCGAGACGCTCTGCAGGACGTGACGACCCAGCAGCTCACCGACGATCCCGACGAGCTCTGCGCGTTCGCGCGAGCGACCCTGCGTCAGCGGTTCCTCGAGGCCGACATGGGCATCTCGGGGGTCAACTTCGGTGTCGCCGAGACGGGCTCGATCGTGCTGGTCACCAACGAGGGCAACGGCCGCATGACGACCTCGGTGCCGCCGCTGCACGTCGCGATGCTCGGGATGGAGCGAGTGGTCGAGACGTGGGAGCAGCTCGACCTGACGCTGGCACTGCTGCCGCGTGCGGCGACCGGTCAGGCGATCACCACGTACGTCTCGGCCATCTCCGGACCGCGTGGGGAGGAAAGCCACGGCCCCGAGGAAGTGCACGTCGTGATCGTCGACAACGGCCGATCCGACATCCTCGGCACCGAGTACACCGAGATGCTCGCCTGCCTGCGGTGCGGCGCCTGCCTCAACGCCTGCCCGGTGTACAACGTCACCGGCGGCCACGCCTACGGGTGGGTCTACCCGGGCCCGATGGGTGCGGTGCTCACGCCGCTGCTGTCGAAGTCGGAGGGCGCTGCCGACCTTCCCAACGCCTCGTCGCTGTGCGGGGCCTGCTGGGAGGCGTGCCCGGTCGCGATCCCGCTCCAGGACATGCTGCTCGCACTCCGTCGACGTCACGCCGAGTCGGCCGACCGCGCCGAGTCGATGGGCTGGGCGGCGTGGGCCGAGGCCTGGTCGCGGCCGAGCACCTACCGGGCGTCGCTGCGGGGAGCCGGGCTGGGTTCGAAGTTCGTCGACGTCTCCAAGGTGCCCGGCCTGGCGGCCAGGTGGGCCGAGGGCCGCGAGATGCCGAGCATCGCACGGCGATCGTTCCGCGACTGGTGGAAGGAGGAACGATCATGACGACCAAGGCCGAGTTCCTCGAACGGGTGGCTGCGCGGATCGGGACCGGGCTGCCCACCAACCCGGCGCGCCCGGTCGAGCCGGTCGCCAACGATCCGATCGAGTACGCGATCGACCTGTCCGACCCCCTCGCTGCGTTCCGGAACGCGACGAGCGCGCTCGGCGTCACCGTCGTCGACACCGATCTCGACGGGCTCGCGGACGTCGTCCGCGGCGTGATGCCCGCCGACGGCCGCATCGCGTTCGGCGATCATCCCGACCTGGTCGGCGTGCGCGACCAGCTCGCGGCAGACTTCACGATCGAGGAAGACCATGCGCCGGCGTCGCTGTCCGGGTGCGCCGTCGGCGTGACCACGGTGCGAGCGGCGGTCGCCCTCACCGGCAGCATCGTCATCGACTCCTCCGTCGGCGGTGCTCGCGTCGTGTCGCTCTTACCCGACCTGCACCTCGCGGTCGTGCGGCGCGACCAGATCGTCCCGACACCGGGCGACGTCCTACGCCCGCTCGGCCGGCCCGATCACCCGCTCCCGTCGAACCTGTTCTTCGTCAGCGGACCGAGCCGATCGGCCGACATCGAGCTGCAGCTCACCGTCGGGGTCCACGGCCCCAAGGAGATGATGATCGCGCTCGTGTGAGCGGTCCGGCCGAACGGGTGCTCACGTCATCGCCGACCGGTCCCTGCGACGGCCGGTCGACCGGGCCGGTCAGCCGCGGTCGAGTCGGGACAGGGCGCGTTGGTGTCGTCGTCGCCTCCGCCGCCGGCGTGCGATCGCGACGAAGACGATGAACGCGGCGGCGAGTACGACCCACACGACGAGCGCGATCATCGACACCGTGGCGAGCGGGCCGGCCCACGTGCTCTCCTCGCCGGCCGGCCGCTGCACCGTCTCGGTGTAGATGTCGAGCGCCGACCCGTCGGTCGGCGCGATTCGTTCGATCGTGCCGTCGTCGAGCTCGGTCCCCGTCTCGGCCGACACGAGCTCGCCCGGCAGGTCGACGCGGAGGGTGAACCCGAAGGCGTCGCTCGGGGTCGTACCGCTGGCGGTGATCTCCTCCGCGAACGGCAGTCCGCCCACCCGCGCCACGAGGTCGTCGTCGGCAAAGCTCCCGAATCCGTCGGGGAGGACGAGCTCCCCGTCGATCGCGTTCGTCACCTGACCGGTCTCGTCGGGCGTGCGGGCCGCCGCGACACCCGACAGTGGGGGACCGATGCTGTTGAGGACGTTGGCGAGCTCTTCGGGCGACGACACCGGATGGATCATCGTGATCACCGCCGATCCGTCGGGCCGCTCGACCGGCCCGTCGGTCTGCCAGCCGTTCTCGATCGCGTCGTCGAGGCGCAGATCGTCGATCACGTCGGGAACCATCTCGACCAGCTCGGCGTCGGCGGTTGCCTCCAACGTCACGACCCCGGTGCCGTCGGCCTCGAGATCGACCGTCACGACCACGTCGAGCCGGCACGACGTGAGCACGACGGCCGCGATCACGATGAGGACGCAACGGGTGAGTCGGCCGGGGGTCACGGGAAAACATCTTCGCAGTCGGCCGCCGGCCAACCGCGTCATCACACGACGACACGCGACGACCGGGTCGGCCCCGGCCCCGGCGCGACGTCCGGCGGCGCGGCACGACGGCGGCGACGTCCGCGTCATGAGCGCGGCGGACGGATGGCGAACGCCGCAGCGCCGGTCGATCCGATCGCGCGACCTCCCGACCACGGGTGGGGCCAGCCGAGCCCGGTGTCGCGGCCCGTCGGGCCGCTCAGGTCTCGGTGGGCGGTGGCTCCGGCGGATCCTCGTTCGTGGCGGTCGTTGCGAGCTCGACCGACTCCGGCGGCACGAACCCCTCGACGGCGTCGAACGTGAAGCGCACCTTGCCCTCGTTGTCGGGATCGGGTTCGACGTCGACGACGATGATCTCGCCGGCCGAGAACGTCTTGTAGAGGATCCGCTCGCTGAGCACGTCCTCGATCTGACGCTGGATCGCACGGCGCAACGGCCGGGCGCCCAGCTGCGGGTCGTACCCGATCGAGGCCAGCTCCTCCTTCGCGGCCTGGGTGACCTCGATGCCGAGACCCTGCCCCTCGAGCTGACCGACGAGCCGCTTCAGCATGAGGTCGACCATCTCGACGACCTCGTGCTTGCTGAGCTCGTGGAAGACGATCGTCTCGTCGATGCGGTTGAGGAACTCGGGCCGGAAGTGCGCCTTGAGGGCGTCGTTGACCTTCTCCTTCATCCGCTCGTAGCTCATCGCCGAGTCGGCGGTGGTGAAGCCGACGTTGGCCTTGCGCAGATCCTGCGTGCCGAGGTTGGACGTCATGATCAGCACGGTGTTGCGGAAGTCGACCGAGCGACCCTGGGAGTCGGTGAGGCGACCCTCCTCCAGGATCTGCAACAGGGTGTTGAACACGTCGGTGTGGGCCTTCTCGATCTCGTCGAACAGCACGACGGAGAACGGCTTGCGCCGCACCGCCTCGGTGAGCTGACCGCCCTCCTCGTAGCCGACGTACCCCGGGGGCGAGCCGACGAGGCGGCTGACCGTGTGCTTCTCCATGTACTCCGACATGTCGAGGGTGATCAGCGCGGAGTCGTCGCCGAACAGGAACTCGGCGAGGGTCTTGGCGAGCTCGGTCTTGCCGACACCGGTCGGCCCGAGGAAGATGAACGAGCCGCTCGGGCGGCGCGGGTCCTTGAGGCCGGCGCGGGTGCGGCGGATCGACTGGCTGACGGCCGACACGGCGTTCTCCTGGCCGATGATCCGCTTGTGCAGCTCGTCCTCCATGTTGAGGAGCTTCTGGGTCTCCTCCTCGGTGAGCTTGTACACCGGGATCCCGGTCCAGATCGAGAGCACCTCGGCGACCGCTTCCTCGTCGACCTCGTCGAAGAGATCGACGCCCGAGGCCTTGACCTCGGACTCCTTGTCGGCCTTCTCGTCGAGCAGCGACTTCTCCTGGTCGCGGAGGCGTCCGGCCTCCTCGAACTGCTGGTCCTCGACCGCCCGACGCTTGGCCTCCTGCACCTCGTCGAGCTTGCGCTCGATCTCGCGGAGGTCGGGCGGGGTCTGCATGCGCTTGATGCGCAGACGCGAACCGGCCTCGTCGATCAGGTCGATCGCCTTGTCGGGCAGGTGCCGATCGGAGATGTAGCGGTCGGCCAGGTTGGCGGCCGCGACCAGCGCCTGGTCGGTGATCGTCACCCGGTGGTGCGACTCGTACTGGTCGCGGATGCCCTTCAGGATCTCGATCGTGTGTGCGAGAGTGGGCTCGTCGACCTTGACCGGCTGGAAGCGGCGCTCGAGGGCGGCGTCCTTCTCGACGTGCTTGCGGTACTCGTCGAGCGTGGTGGCGCCGACGGTCTGGAGCTCACCGCGGGCGAGCATCGGCTTCAGGATGCTCGCCGCGTCGATCGCGCCTTCTGCGGCGCCCGCACCGACGAGCGTGTGGATCTCGTCGATGAACAAGATGATGTCGCCGCGGGTCTTGATCTCTTTCAGGACCTTCTTCAGCCGCTCCTCGAAGTCACCGCGGTAGCGGGAGCCGGCGACGAGGGCACCGAGATCGAGGGTGTAGAGCTGCTTGTCGTGCAACGTGTCGGGGACGTCGTTGTTGATGATCTTCTGGGCGAGGCCCTCGACGATCGCGGTCTTGCCGACGCCCGGCTCGCCGACGAGCACCGGGTTGTTCTTCGTACGGCGGCTCAGGATCTGCATCACTCGTTCGAGCTCGCGGCTCCGGCCGATGACCGGGTCGAGCTGGTGCTCGCGCGCCATCTGGGTGAGGTTGCGGCCGAACTGGTCGAGGATCTGGGAGTTCTTCTCGTCGTCGCCCGTCTTGGACGACCCGCCGACCGAGGCGCCGGCCTGGCCCGACTCGCCGCGACCGGACGATCCCGACTCGCTGCCGGGGCCCTGGTAGCCCGACAGGAGCTGGATCACCTGCTGGCGGACGCGGCTGAGGTCGGCGCCGAGCTTCACGAGCACCTGCGCGGCGACACCTTCGCCCTCGCGGATCAGCCCGAGCAGGATGTGCTCGGTACCGATGTAGTTGTGGCCGAGCTGGAGCGCCTCGCGCAGCGACAGCTCCAGCACCTTCTTGGCCCGGGGGGTGAAGGGGATGTGACCCGACGGCGACGATCCCCCCTGGCCGATGATCTCCTCGACCTGGTTGCGGACCGCCTCGAGCGAGATGCTCAGGGATTCGAGCGCCTTCGCCGCGACACCTTCGCCCTCGTGGATCAGCCCGAGCAGGATGTGCTCGGTACCGATGTAGCTGTGATTCAGCAGGCGCGCCTCCTCTTGAGCGAGGACGACGACCCTGCGGGCTCGGTCGGTGAATCGTTCGAACATGTGTCGCCTCCTGCGGAGTTGGCGAATACGTGATCTCACCCTACCGGCGATGCCAACCTGCGGCCGTGTGATGTGCGACGTTGCCGCGTCCGTCGTGGACGCCGACGCCGCGGATCGTGCTGCGGCGCGGATCGCACGGCGGCGCGAGCCGGGTCGACGCGAACCTGCGCGGTGCGGCGTCGGGCGGCAAGGTTGTGTCGGCGATGCGCCTCAACACGTAGCCTGGCCGCCGTGCCCGTCGGCTCCGTCTCCTCTCCGCTGTTCGCCGTCGACGGAATGGACCTCGATCGCGAGCGCATCGAAGCCGGGATGCGCGCTGCGGTCGTGACGACCGACGACTACCTCACCGAGATCGCGTCGCACCTGATCGTCGCCGGCGGCAAGCGGCTGCGCCCCGCGCTCGCGGTGATCGCCGCACGTGTCCGCGGCGCCGCCGCGAGCGACGACGTCGTGCGCGGTGGTGTGGCCTGCGAGCTCGTGCATCTCGGCTCGCTGTACCACGACGACGTGATGGACGAGGCCGAGACACGACGCGGCGTCGAGACGGTCAACGCCAAGTGGGGCAACCTGCAGGCGATCCTCGCCGGCGACTTCCTGTTGTCACGGGCATCGGAGATCGCGGCATCGCTCGGGACCGAGGTGGCCGGTCTGCTCGCCCGCACCATCGGGTGGCTCTGCGAGGGGCAGATCGAGGAGTTGCGCCACACCTACGACGTCGCCCGGCCCCGCGAGAGCTACCTGGCGTCGATCCACGGCAAGACGGCGTCGCTCTACGGCACCGCAGCTCGCATCGGCGGCATCGTCGCCGGGCACGATCGCGAGACGATCGACGCGCTCACCGCGTACGGCAACGCCTACGGCATGGTGTTCCAGATCGTCGACGACATCCTCGACCTCACCGCGACGGCGGACGAGCTCGGCAAGCCGGCCGGCCACGATCTCGAGGAGGGCGTGTACACCCTGCCGGTCCTCCACGCGCTCGACGGCCGCTCCGGCGACCGGCTCGCGTCGCTGCTCGGCGCGCCGTTGTCGGCGGACCAGCGCGACGAGGCGCTGGCGATCGTCCGCGACGACGACGGGATCGCGGCAGCTACCGACGTCGCCCGCGAGTACGCGGACCAGGCGGTCGCCGCGTGTGAGCGGTTCGGGGTCGGCGACGTCGCCGTCGCCCTGCGCGTCGCCCCGGGCGCGCTGCTCGACTCCGTGCGGTACTGACGGGCGGTGCCCGTGTCCGGGCGTCGGGTCGAGGTTCGCCAGGCTGCTCGACGGTGGGTTCCTCGACCGGCTCCGTCTCCTCGTCTCGATGGCGGGCTCGTCGTCCGCTGTGCCTCCTCGCGCCGCGGGCGGCTCGTCGCCTGACGGCCCACGGGCGGGCGCATCCAGGCGCCTCGAACACGCGTCCCACGGTGCGTGCCGTCGTCCCGGCAGTCCGCCGTTGTCTCGTGGTCCGCCGATCGGCAATGCTGGCGCACCGTGCATGTCGTGATCATCGGAGCCGGCGAGGTCGGCTGGTACCTCGCCCAGCGGCTCGGCGCCGAGAACCACGACGTCGTCGTGATCGAGCAGAACGAGGTGATCGCACAAGCGCTCGGCGACGAGCTCGACGTCCAGATCGTCGTCGGGTCGGGCACGCACCCGTCGGTGCTCAAGGCGGCCCGGGTCGAGCGCGCCGATCTCGTCGCAGGTGTGACGCAGGACGACGAGGTCAACCTGATCGCGTCGGCGATGGCGAAGCGGCTCGGCGCGCACCAGACCGTGGTCCGCCTCCAGACCGACGAGCTGCGCGGCCCGGACGGCGAGTACCTGCGCGAGCTGGTCGCGGCCGACCTGATCATCGACCCCGACGCCGACACCGCCGACGAGATCCTCCAGCTCGTCGCCGCGTCGGGTGCCGACGAGATCTATCCCATGGCGAGCGGCGGGCTCGTCGTGCTCGGTGCCGTCGTCGGCGCGGGGTCGGCCGTGGCCGGCGAGCGGCTCTCCGCGATCGCGTCGGTCGACCAGTACCGGTTCATCTTCGGATCCGTCAGCCGGGCGCAGGAGACGATCATCCCGCGCGGCGATCTCGTGATCGAGGCGGGAGACCACGTGCGCGTGCTGTGCCACGAGGCCCGCAAGGACGACGTGCTCGCCGTCCTCGACTCCAAGGGTCGGCGCGTCCGGCGGGTGATGGTGCTCGGCGGCGGCGTCGTCGGCGCCCGCGTCGCCGATCGGCTCATCGGCCATGCCGAGGTGACGCTCGTCGAGCGTGAGCACGACCGCGCGACCGTGCTCGCAGAGCGGCTCCGCGGCGTGACGATCGTCGAAGGCGACATCACCGACACGAACCTGCTGATGGAGGAGGCGGTCGCCACGATGGACGTCGTCATCGCCGCCACCGGCGAGGACACCGCCAACGTCCTGGCCTGTGCGTTCGCGGTCGCCCAGCGTCCGGAAGCGTTCACCGTCGCCGTCCTGCACCGGCTCGCGCTGCTCCCACTCGTGCGGCAGTTCGGCATCGACGCCGCGTTGAGCCCTCGAACCGCCTCGGCGAACGCCGTCCTGCGCGAGTTCCGGGGCGGCGCCGCGGCGGTCGCGACGTTCCTCGACTCCGACGTCGAGGTCGACGAGTACGCGGTGAGCGAGGGCAGCACCGCCGACGGCGCGCTCGTGCGAGACCTCCGCCTGCCGGTGTCGGTGCTGCTCGGGGCACTGGTCCCGCCCGACGGCGAGTCGTCGATCATCAACGGCGACACCCGGCTGGCGGCCGGCGACAGCGTCGTGCTGTTCGCCCGCCCGTCGGCGATCGACGAGATCCGCAGGGTGTTCGGCCCATGACCGACCGGCTCATGGCACCGCTGTTCCGCGGTGCCGTCGGCGAGCAGCTCGACCGGGGGCGCGAGACCCTGCTCGGACACGTGAGTGGTCTGACGATGGCCGTCGCCGGTCTCGGGATCGGCTCGTCGGGCGTGATCGACTTCATGAGGGGCGGGCCCGATGTCGTCGCCCTGTTGATCATCGGTGCGATCACGACGGCGATCGGGACCGCGATCTGGCGCCTCACGAGCCTGCCGCACCAGATCCGCATCCTCGACGTCTTCATCACCGTCACGAGCGCCTGGCTCCTGCTCGCCTTCGTGGGTGCGATCCCGTACCTCGTCACCGGGTGGATCACCGCGCCCGACGACGCCATCTTCGAGTCGATCTCCGGCTTCACCACGACCGGCGCCACGGTGCTGCGCCCGATCGAGGGCACCGGACCGGGCATCCTGTTCTGGCGATCGATCACCCAGTGGATGGGCGGGATGGGCGTGATCGTGCTGGTCGTCGCCGTGCTCCCCACGGTCGGCGCCGGTGGGATGAGCCTGCTGGAGGCCGAGGCACCGGGCCCCACCGGTGAGCGGTTGACGCCCCGCGTCCGCCACACGGCGCGCCGGCTGTGGGCGGTGTACCTCGGGTTCACGGTCGCCCTGGCACTGGCCTACATCTCGGCCGGGATGAGCCTCTACGACGGCGTCGCGCACAGCTTCACGACCGTGTCGACGGGTGGGTTCTCGCCCTACAACGCATCGCTCGGACACTTCGACTCAGCGCTCATCGAGTGGATCTGCATCGTCGCGATGTTCATCGCGGGCAGCAGCTTCTCGCTGCTGTACCGCGTGGTCCGGGGGTCGACCGGACCGCTGTTGCGATCCAAGGAGTTCCGGCTCTACGTCGTCCTGGTGATCGGGGTCGCAGCCACCTTGTTCGCCGTCAACGATGCGGTCGGCGGGTTGCACGACCGCCTGCGCGGCAGCATGTTCACCTCGCTCACGATCATCTCGACGACCGGGTACGCGACCGACGACTTCGCGGGCTGGTCGTCGGCCGCACAGGCGCTCATCCTGGTGCTGCTCCCGATCGGCGCCATGGCGGGTTCGACGGCCGGTGGCGTCAAGCTCATCCGCGTGCTCGCGGTGGCGAGCTATGCGCACCGCGAGGCGCTCCGCCAGCTCCACCCCCGACTCGTGCGTCCGGTGCGGATCGGGGCGGGTCACGTCCCGGACCGCACCGCCAACAAGATCGTCGGATTCGTGGTGATGGCCCTGGCGACCTTCGGCGGTGGTGCGCTCGCGATCGCGATGACCGGGCCCGACATCACGACCGCATTCTCCGCGGCGGCGACCGCGTTCGGGAACGTCGGGCCGGGCCTCGGCGACATCGGTCCGACCAACGACTTCCTCGAGCTCCCGCGCCTGGCACGGTGGGTGACGATCGTGCAGATGCTGCTCGGCCGCCTCGAGATCTACCCGGTGATCCTCGCGCTCTCGGTCGTGACCCTGAAACGCCCTCGCCGCCGCCTGCGAGTCTGACCGCCTCCATGTCGCTCCGTGTGCGTCTGTGTCACCGATCTGGTCGTCGACGACCAGATCGGTGACACAGAACTCGGCGAACTCGTGACCGTCGTGGTCCGGTGGTCAGCGCTCGGCGTCGGGGGCGAACGAGGACATCACCCGACCGATCCGGTACGCCGTGCCGGCGAGGGTGTTCTGGTGCAGCGCCGCGGGCGCGGCCGCCACGGTCGTCAAGGCTTCGCTGATCGGGCGGTGCCGGCTCGCCCAGCGGGCCA
>CBFCWS010000085.1:0-9993 GCA_965601765.1 uncultured Ilumatobacter sp.
CATGGTGCCAGGCACCATGCGCGACACGATGGTGTCGAGGTCGGCGTCGTCGGTCGGGACCTGCGGGAAGCGGGCGTAGGCGGGGGCTCGATCGGCGAGCAGCTGCGCGATGCGTGCTCGTACGTCGCCGCCGGCGAGCAACGGACGGGTCGCCGCCGCGACCTCGCCACCGACCCGGTCGACGATCGTGTCGATCGAGGCGGTCAGGCACACCACCGAACCGGTCCCGGACAGCACGGTCGCGTTCACCGGGTCGACCATCAGCCGGCCGCCGGTCGCGATCACGAGGTCGGTGCGGGCGGCGAGCTCGGCGGCCAGCTCGCGCTCGAGGTGCCGGAAGTGCTCCTCGCCGTGGGCGGCGAAGATCTCGGGGATCGGCCCGTGCCGCCCCTCGATGAGCACGTCGGTGTCGACGAACTCCCGACCGAGCCGATCGGCGAGCGCCCGGCCGACCGTCGTCTTGCCGGTGCCCATGAACCCGGTGAGCACGATGTTGGTCGCCATCCGTCGGGACCCCTCCCGGTCGGTCATGGCGCCCGACGATACGCGCATGCGACCGACCGCCTCAGGACGTCGCCACGAGGAGCCGGTCGGGCAGCGGGGCCCGGTCGGCGAAGCGCGTGAGCAAGGGACCGATCACCGCGGCCACGAGGACGTAGCCGGCAGCGAGCGCCTCGAGATCCGGACCGTCCACCAGCGACGACCCGAGCGCGGCGATCACGATCGAGAACTCGCCGCGGGCGACCAGGGCGGTACCGGCGCGGAAACGGCCGCGGGGTCCGGCGCCGGTGAGCGAGGCGGCGTACCAGCCGGTGGCGATCTTGGTGAACGTCGTCACGATGACGAGGACGATCGCCGGGACGGCGACGGCGACGAGATCGCCCGGATCGATGCGGAACGAGAAGACGATGAAGAAGACCGCCGCGAACAGGTCGCGTAGCGGCGTCACCAGCTCCATCGAGCGCTCGCCCACCTCGCCCGACAGCGCCAACCCGACGAGGAACGCACCGATCGCGCCCGAGACCTCGATGCTCTGCGCGAGCCCGGCGACGACGAGCGTGAGGCCGAACACCGAGAGCAACAGCGATTCGTTCGAGCCGCCGGCGAGCAGCGACGACAGCCGGGACCCGAAGCGGAGCGCGAGCAGCAGGATGATCACGACCGCCACGACCGCGATCGAGACGCTGATCGCGATCTCCGACGGCTCGCCACCGATGACGAGGGTGCCGACGATGGGGAGGTAGACGGCCATCGCGAGATCCTCGATGACCAGGACGTTGAGGATCGCCGGCGTCTCGCGGTTGCCGAGGCGGTCGAGGTCGAACAGGACCTTGGAGATGATGCCCGACGACGAGATCCAGGTCACCCCGGCGAGGAGCACCGCAGCGATCGGTTCCCACCCCAGGAGCAGGCCGAGCGCGAGCCCAGGGAGGCCGCTCGCGAGCATGTCGATGATGCCGACACCGGTGCCGGTTCGCAGGCCGTTCGCGAGCTCCTCCTGGTCGTACTCGAGGCCGAGGGCGAACAGGAGCAGCAGCACACCGATCTCGGCGACGAGGTTGATGAAGTCCTCGCTCACGTCGAGCGTGACGAAGCCGCCCTCGCCGACGACGAGTCCACCGATCAGGTAGAGCGGGACCGCCGTGATCCCGAGCCGCGCCGCGAACCGGGACAGGATCGCCAGCCCGAGCGCGACCAGACCGATCTCGAGGAACGCGATCGCGGCCTCGGTCGACC
Source organism: uncultured Ilumatobacter sp. (assembly GCA_965601765.1). Classification (GTDB taxonomy): domain Bacteria; phylum Actinomycetota; class Acidimicrobiia; order Acidimicrobiales; family Ilumatobacteraceae; genus Ilumatobacter. The sequence goes on from CBFCWS010000085.1 coordinate 1,738, forward strand.
CGGCGCCGATCACGGAGCGAGCAACTGGCGGAGCGCCGCCACGCCCTTCGACGTCCCGACCGCGACGACGGTGTCGTCGCGCTGGAGGGCGAAGTCGGGATCGGGGGCCGGGATCGACGTCCCGCGGCGCATCACCGCGACGATCGAAGCACCGGTGCGGGTCCGGTACATGCCCTCGCCGATCGTGATCCCCGCCGCCGGTGACGACCCGGGCAGCGCGATCCACTCGATGATCAGCCCGTCGACCTCCTGCTGGACGGCGCCCAGCCCCTCGGTGATGTGGGCCGCGCCGAGCAGCTCGGAGAGGGTGCGCGTGTCGCCCTCGTCGAGGTGCAGGATCGACGTGCAGCGGTCGGGGTCGGCCGCGTCGTACACCATGACGTCGTGGCGGCCGTCGTGGTGCTGGAGCACGCCGACGACGCCGCCGGACGAGATGGTGAACTCGTGGCGCACTCCGACGCCGGGCAGCCGGACTTCGCGAACGTCGGTCATGGCGTCAGTCTGCCAGCTGCCGTCGACGGCACGGACACGGTGCGGACCGTCGCGGCCGTCGCGGGAGGTGTCGCGGGAGGTGTCGGGGGCGCGCTACCCCATGCCGTCCTTGACGCGGTCCCACGCTTCGAGGGTGGCATCGCACATCAACCGGTGCTGGCGGGCGATCCCCCGGAAGTCGGCGTCGTCGGTCCGGCCGCCGATCGCGACCGCCGCGAAGCGGTTCCCGCGGAAGTAGGGGAACAACCAGTCGCTGCGGAAGAAGCCGCTCAGATCGTCCGGCACGTCCGCGACCGGTCCGCCCGCCGGTGGGTCGATCGCCTCGAGCCCGAGCGCCTCGACCGCGTCGAACATCTCCGCGTCCGCGGTGCGATCGGCGAAGTCGCGGCCCACCTTCCGGTACACCTCGGCACCGTCCGGGTCGTAGACGATGAACGCCGGGAGGCCGATGCCGCCTCGCTCGTCCGGGTCGAACAGGCCGAGCGGTCGCAGGATGGCCTGCCCGTCCGGGTCGGACACGTACCGCACGTGCGGCGTCGGCCAGCGGGCGAACATCCCGGCCTGGCGGTCGTCGTCGTCGACGCTCACCGCGATCACCTCGGCGCCGGCGGCGGCGATGCGATCGGATTCGGCGCCCAGCCGCACGAGCTGGGCACAGCAGTAGGGTCACCAGTCGCCGCGGTACGTCATGAGGATCACGGCACTCCCGCCGCGCCGCAGGCCGAGGATCGCTTCGGTCACGCCGGTGGTGTCGTCGCTCATCCATCCAGTGAAGCCGACGGGTGGGTCGGCGACGAAACGCGTCGGCCGCGGTTCTGCGCGCGGGTAGGTTCCGTCGCATGGCCCTGATCACCGTCGACGAGCTCCGCGACCGGATCGACGACGACGGGCTCCGTGTGGTCGACGTCCGGTTCCACCTGGCCGACCCCGACCGCGGACGGCGGAGCTACGACGAGTCGCATCTGCCCGGCGCCGTGTTCGTCGACCTCCACACCGAGCTCGCCGCTGCTGGCGGCGCTGGTGAAGCTGACGCTCAGGGTGACGCTCAGGGTGAGGGTGTGGATGCCGGCGGTGGACGCCATCCGCTGCCCGCCGTCGCGGCGTTCACGACACTGCTCGGGACGCTGGGGATCGAGCGCGACACCTTCGTCGTCGCGTACGACGACCTCGGTGGTGCCATCGCGGCGCGCCTGTGGTGGATGCTGCGGTCGATCGGGCACGCGCACGTCGCCGTCCTCGACGGCGGCATCCAGGCCTGGAACGCGGCCGGGCTGGCGACGACCGACGTCGTCCCGACGCCGACCGCCACCGCGTATCCCGACACGACCGGGTGGACCGGGGTCGTCACCGCCGACGAGGTCGCCGAGGAGGTCGCCGCCGGCGGGGTCGTCGCCGACGCCCGGTCCGCCGACCGCTACCGGGGCGACCACGAACCGATCGACCCACGCGCGGGGCACATCCCCGGCGCGGTGAACCACTTCCACGGCGACCTGCTCGACGCAAGCGGGCACCACCGGCCGACCGGCGAACTCGCCCGATCGCTCGCCCCGTTGGGCGACGCGCCGATCGTCTACTGCGGCAGCGGCGTCACCGCGTGCCACCTCCTGCTCGGCCTGGCCGAGGCCGGGGTCTCCGGTGCGCGGCTCTATCCGGGCTCGTGGAGCGAGTGGTCGTCCGACCCCGCGCGCCCCATCGCCACCGGCCCCTGACCGGACCACCGGTCGTCGAACCTCGCGGTCCGACCGCCGGACGGAGCTGCGATGCGCGTCGCGACATCGATCCGTTCCGACACGGCCCACCCGCGGCGCCGCGGCCCTGCCGGAGCGCCGTCGTGTCGACGTCTGCTCGGCATCTCGCTCGGGCAGTTCGCTGTCGCCGGGATGGGACGGCCGACCGGCTCACCCGAGGAGGCGGCGACCATCGACCCGGCGCATCGCCGTTCCGCAGAGGTCGAGCGCGCACGCGGCGCGGGAAGGCGTCCGTCAGCGTGAGGCCGGCGCCTCGGCCGGTTCGGGCGACCCCGACGACTTCGAGGCGGTCTTCTTCGGCGATGATCGCTTGACGGTGGACCGCTTGGCTGCGGCGCTCCTCGCCGTGGACGTCTTCGACGACTTCCGCGCGGCGGCCTTCTTGGCCTGCTTCTCGAACACCTTCTGCGCCGTGGACATCCGGTCGTCCAGTGCTGCACCCGACGGCTCCACGCCGGCCGCCTCGAGCAGGCGATCGAGTTCGGCGGTGTGGAGCTCGAGCATGCGCCACACGTCGGGCACGAGATCGCGATCGACGACGATGCCGATGTCGATCCGGTCGAGGAACGAATGGACGGTCACGTTGAGGCCGAGGTTGCTGATGATCGTCGAGATCGGCACGTAGCTCTGGAGTGGCGCTCCGGCGAAGTACAGCTGCTCGCGCGGACCGGGAACGTTCGAGACGACGAGGTTGACCGGCAGGTTCATCCGGTTGGACAGGCGCGCGACCAGCCGGAGGGCGGCGGTCGCGACGACCGGTGACGCGGCGTCGGTCGCCTGCCCGATCGCATCGGCGGGCAGCAGGTCGAACTGCTGCTTCGCCTCACCCATCGCGACCTGGCAGGCGGCGTGGCGCTCGAGCGGATCGTCGAGGTGGGTGGGCATCTCGGCGACGATCGCGGTGACCCGGTTCGTCCACGGATCGTCCTCATCACCGGTGCGGATCGAGACCGGCACCATCGCGCGCAGCGGCTCGTCGGGCAGGCAGTCGTGCTCGATCAGGTACTCGCGCAGCGCCCCGGCGACCATCGCCATCACGACGTCGTTGACGGTGCCGCCGATCTCGTTCTTCAGCCGCTTCATGTCGTCGAGCGACAGCGACGCCATCGCGAACCGGCGATGCGGTCCGACCTCGCGGTTCCACGGTGTCGGCGGCGCCTGGCTGAGCGGGAGCGTCACCCGGCGGAGCTGCTCGGCAACCGCCTCGCGGTCGGCGTCGCTGCGCATCGTCGCGCCGACCAGCTCCCGGATCCGGCCGGCGGCGCCACTGAAGGAGCTCAGGCCGGCTGCGTCGGACCAGGTCCGGAACATCTGCAGCCACAGGCGCGCCGCCCTGGCCGGGTTCGCGCTCAGGTGGGTGAACGTGTGCTGGAGCAACTCGGTGTCGGTCGGGATCTCCTCGCCCTCCCACTCGATCTCCTCCCACGGCCACTCGGCGTCGGGATCGGTGTCGGTCCAGAGCTGGAGCAGCTTCACGCCGAGGGCCCCGTCGAGGGTCGCGTGGTGGAACTTGGTGAGCATCCCCCACCGGTCGCCGGCGAGGCCCTCGATCACGTAGATCTCCCACAGCGGATGCCGCCGGTCCATCGGCCGACCGATGATCCGGGCGATCTGCTCGCCGAGCTGCTCGTCGTTGCCCGGCGGGGGGATCGCGATCTGGCGGATGTGGAAGTCGAGATCGAAGTGGGGATCGTCGATCCAGTACGGATGGTCGATGCCGAACGGCACCTCGACCACGCGCCGGCGGAGCGGCTCGATGTGCCCGACGAGCGTGCCCAGCCGATGGCGGACGATGCGGTACGGATCGAAGTCGGGAGACGGGCGCTCGTACAGCGCGAGGCCGTTCACGTGTCCGTAGGTGGTCGGGCTCTCCATGTGGAGGAACCCGGCGTCGAGGCCGGAGAGCTGCTTCACGTCGACTCGCTTTCGGGACACGGGGTGGCGGGACTCGGGATCACTTGGCGTACATCGCCTCGATCTCGTCGGCGAAGCGGTCGAGGATGCCGCGCCGCTTCAACTTGGACGTCGGGGTCAGCAGGTCGCTGTCGGGCAGCCACTCGTCGCCGAGGACCGTGACCTTCTTGACGGCCTCGGCGTTGTTGAACGTCGACATCGCGTCGGCGAGGCCGGCGGTGATCTCGGCGACGACGTCGGGGTTCCGAGAGAGTGCGTGAGTGGTCGCGTCGTCGCCGGAGAGGCCGTGCTCGGCGGCCCAGGCGGCTGACGCGTCCGGGTCGAGCACCACGAGCGCCGACACGAAGGGCCGCTGCTCGCCGATCGCGCACGCCTGCCCGACGAGCGGGATCATCTTGATCGCGGATTCGAGGTTGGCGGGGCTGATGTTCTTGCCGCCGGCGGTGATGATCAGTTCCTTCTTGCGGTCGACGATCTCGAGGTAGCCCTCGTCGTCGATCGTGCCGATGTCACCCGTGTGCACCCAGCCGTCGTCGTCGACGGTCTCGGCCGTCTTGTCGGGGGCGTCGAGGTAGCCCTCGAACATGTTCCCGCCCCGGGCGAGCACCTCACCGTCGTCGCCGAGCTTCATCTCCACCCCGGTGACCGGCCGGCCGACGTATCCCGGCTTGGCCCGGTACGACCAGCTCAGCACCGCGGTCGTCTCCGACATGCCGTAGCCCTCCGAGAGCGGGACGCCGATCGTGCGGAACCAGGACAGGATCTCCGGTGCGAGCGGGGCGGCGCCGGAGATGCAGATCTCGGTCTGGTCGAGTCCGAGCAGGCCCTTGACGGTCGAGAACGCCACGGCATCGAGGAACTCGTAGGTACCCCGCTCGTCGTCGCCGGCCGTGCCGTCGAACACCCGCTCGGCGATCGGTTCGGCAGCGGCGACGCCGTCGTTGAAGGCCTGCTGCTTGTCGGGGTCGGCGGCGAGCGCAGCGTTGACACCGGCGTAGAGCTTCTCCCACACGCGCGGCACGCCGATGAAGAACTGCGGCCGGACCTCGGCGAGCGTGACGGCGAGCGTGGAGGTGTCGGGGCAGCAGTTGGCCTGCGTCGCGAAGTTGACCAGGTAGTAGTGGCCGAGCAGGCGCTCCATCACGTGCGCCATCGGCAGGTACGAGATGTGGCGCAACCCGGCGAGGTCGTCGATGCCGGCCTGCTCCTTCATCGAGCGACCGACCGACTCGAGCGTCCAGCACACGTTGCGGTTGGAGAGCATCACGCCCTTGGGCGGCCCGGTCGTGCCGGAGGTGTAGATCACGGTCGCGAGATCGGTGGGCCGGCCGACCTCGGCCGCCTCGGCCAGATCGGCCGGCTCCGCGCCGAGCAGCGCCTCGTACCGGTGCACCGAGTCGGGCGTGTCGTCGCCGGGTTCGATGACGACGTACTGCTCGATCGACGGGATCGAGTCGGCGACGGCCTGGAAGCGGGCGAGGAACGAGTCGTTCTCGACGATCGCCATCTTCGCCCCACAGTGGTTGACCAGGTACTCGACCTGATCGGGCGCGGACGAGTTGTAGATCGAGACCGGCGTCGCGCCACAGAACAGCACCGCGAGGTCGATCGCGTGGAACTCCGGGCGGTTGGCCATCATCAGCACGACGCGGTCGCCGTGGCCGACGCCCAGCTCGCCGAGCGAGGTGGTCAGCCGGGCGACGACGTCGGCCAGCTCGGACATCGTCTGCGCTCGCCACGTGCCGTCGGCGTCCTTCCAGCGCACCACCTCGGTGTCGGGCGAGCGCTCCAGGGTGGCGAGGAATCGCTTGGCGACGGTGTCGCCCTCGATCGCGGCGTCGAGCTGTTCCGCGGTGACGGTCATCCGGAGGTCCCTTGAGTGTGCGTGACGGCAGCCCCTCGCCACCGAATCGGCCCCAGTGTGGCACGTGATCGCTCCCAGCGCACCGGCGACACCGGTCCGCGACAATGGGGGACGTGGCGCAGCTGCTGACGAAGCGGACCGAGGTCGAGGCGGGCCCGCGTCGCGTGTGGTCGATCGTCTCCGATCCGTCGTACATGGCGACGTGGATGCCCGGCGTCGATCGCGTCGAGGCCCCGGCGCCGATCGCGATCGACTCGTCGCTGTCGCTCGGATCCGGCCCGGTCGAGCGGGAGGCGAGGATCGTCGACCTCCGCGAGCCGACGGTGATGGCGTTCCGGACCGTCAACCGGGGGGTGGCGACCGTCTATCGCTACGAGATCGAGGGCGACGGCAACGGCTCGGTCGTGACCGTCACGATCGACGTCAGGCCGACGTCGGTCCGGGGTTGGTTCGTGACGCCCCTCGCCAGACGCGCCATCCGCCAGGTCGACCGCGACCACGGCGACCGCATCCGGTCGACGGTCCTCGACGCTCCGTGGTGACCCGCCGCGATGCGCGGGATCGCGGAACGACGGCTCAGGCGTCGGAGGGTGCCCCTTCGTGGACCCAGACCGGCATCTCCATCGGCATGATCTCCGACGCCCAGATCCAGTCCATCGCCGGCACGCTCACCCGGACGCAGCCGTGCGACGCCGGGTAGTCCGGGATGTAGTTCGACCCGTGCACGGCGAGGCCGCCGTCGAAGTACTTCGGCCGATAGATCCTGCCGAGATCGCCTTCCCACCAGCCCTCGGCGCGCTGACGGTTGACCGCGTGGAGTCCGTTGCGGGTCACCGACTCGCCTTCCTGCCACTGCCCGGGCGTGTTCTGGTCGGGCTCGCGGTACGGGATCTCGTTCCCGGTCGAGGTGTTGAAGATCCACTCGGTCGAACCGTCGATCACGAAGAACAGCAGCTGCTGACCCTTGTCGACCTCGACGAGCGTGCCGGCATCGGCCCGGGCCGAGGGCTTGCGCATCTCCTGGGACATCGCGGCGGCGGTCTGCGATCCGAGGACGCCGTCGGTGGCGAGGCCGGCGTACTTCTGGAAGGCCATCACCGCCTGGCTCGTGGTCAGGCCGTAGCTGCCGTCGGCCGCCTCGAGCCAGAACCCGAGCTCGAGCAGACGCTGCTGGGCACGCTCGGTCGCCGCGCCGTTGCTGCGCCCGACGGCCTCGACCGGCGGGTCGGCGGCGGGGATCATCGGTGGCGGCGCGATCGTCGTCGTGGTCGGCGGGAGCGTCGTGGTCGTGGTGGTGGTCGTCGTCGTGGTGGTCGTGGTCGTCGTCGAGGTCGTCGTGGTGGTGGCCTCGGTCGTGGTCGTGGCCGCGATCGTGGTGGTGGTCGGATCGGCGTCGTCACGGGCCGCCACGCTCGCGACCGACGAGCTCGAACACGCCGCGAGGAGCATCATGCCCCCGACGAGCAGCACCGCAGAGCGCTTGGTCAACACAGGTCCGATGCTATCGAACGGTGGTCGAGGGCGGGATCCGCTGCGCGGGGTTTTCGCGGAAGATGCCCGGAGGCGCGCACGATCGGTCACGGCTGGTGGAACACGATCCGGCGCCGGGTGATTCCCGCGTCTCGCACCCGCCGTCGGCGGTCATCGCAGCTCGTCGACGGCGACCGGACCCGGCGGGACGAGGTCGGGGTCGAACCGGTCGGCGAGATCGTCGAGCGTCACCGGCTCCCCCGGCGCCGCGCAACCGATCGAGGTCGCGAGCGACCCGAGCACCTGCGCCGCCGACCAGCCGCCACCGGCGAGTTCTGCCAGCGTGACGGCCCCGTGGCGCTTGGCGAGGCGTTCGCCGTCGCCGCCGAGGACGAGCGGGACGTGCCAGTACTCCGGGCTCGATCCGCCGAGGAGCTCGGCGAGCAGCACCTGGCGGGGTGCCGACGACAGCAGGTCGCCCCCGCGCACGACCTGGTCGACGCCCTGGGCGAGGTCGTCGACGACGACCGCGAGGTTGTAGGCCGGAACCCCGTCGGCGCGGGCGAGCACGACGTCGTCGACCGCCCCCACGTAGCGGCCCGCGAAACGGTCGACGACGGCGTGGACCTCGCCGTTCGTGCGCAGACGCAGCGCCGGGGACCGTCCCGAGGTCCGGCGCTCGGCCCGCTCGTCGTCGGACAGGTCGCGGCATGTGCCCGGATACGCACCGTCGGGGAGGTGGGTGTGCGGTGCCGACGCGGCCGCCGC
>CBFCWS010000086.1:0-9890 GCA_965601765.1 uncultured Ilumatobacter sp.
AGCAGCGGGATGAACGCCGCGCCGAGCCACGACGCGTAGGAGGCGTACACCTCGGCGGCCGTGATCACCGCCAGGATGACGGCGATCCTCACGTACCCGCGGTCGGACAGGCCGTGCGACTCCTCGGCGTGGCCCTCGGCCTGCACCTCGAGGTCGGCCGCGGTGACGGCGTCGTCGACCGCCACGTTCATCGGCTCGTCGAGCTTCAGATCCATGTCATCGGACATCGGTCGTACCTCCTTCGATCACGCCGGGATCAGGTAGACGAGCGTGAAGATCAGGATCCACACGATGTCGACGAAGTGCCAGTACAGGCCCACCAGCTCGACGACCTCGGACTTCTCGCCCGGCACGCGCTGCTTCAGGATCATGCCGACCGTCGAGAGCAGCAGGATGATGCCGACGGTGACGTGGACGCCGTGGAACCCGGTCAGGGTGTAGAAGCTCGACGAGAACAGGCTCGTCGTGAACCCGAGGCCCTCCCGGTAGAACACGGTGAACTCGTACACCTGACCGGCGACGAACAGCGCGCCGAGCGTCGCGGTGACGCAGAGCCAGAGGTTGGTGTTGCGATCGTCCTTGCGCTGAGCGGCCGACACCGCGAGCACCATCGTCAGCGACGACATCAGCAACACGAAGCTCGACGCCGACGTGAACGGGATGTCCCACAGCTGGTCGGGACCGAGCTCGGCCGAGTGCCGGTTGCGATACAGCATGTAGGTGCTGATCAGACCACCGAAGAGCAGGCATTCGGACCCGAGGAACAGCCACATCGCCAGCTTGTTGTTCGACAACCCGGTGGTCGTCGCATGGGCACCGTGCTCGGCGTAGCCGGCGTGGACCGGACGCTCGTCGTGACCCGAGAGGTCGGTGGTCGACACCGCGGTGTCAGCCATGGGCGGCCACCTCCAGCTCGGCGCCGCCCTCTGGTTCGGGCGGGTCGAAGTCGGTGTCGGAGGCCGTGTGCGGCTCGAGGCCCCAACCGAACAGCGCCAGCACGGTGATCGCACCGCCGACGACGATCATCCAGATGTTGTAGATCACGCCGAACGCGAGGATCGGCATGGCGAACGCGAGGATGATCGGCCAGTACGACGGCGACGGCAGGTGGATGTGCGGATCCTTGTCGGCTTCCTGCTCGGCGAGGATCTCCTCGGCCGTCTTGACCTTGACGAAGTGGTGGTCGTCGCCCTCGCCCTGGTCCTCGTACTTGCGGTGGAAGAACTCGTCGAGGTGGCCGACGGTCGGGATCGAGTCGAAGTTGTGCTCCTTGGGCGGGTTGGTCGTCATCCACTCGTACGAGCGGGCGTCCCACGGATCGAGCGGCGCCGGACCGTGCTTGCGGTGGGAGACCCAGACGTTGACGAAGAACAGCAGGACGCCGACGGCGAGCACGAACGAGCCGATCGAGGCGATCAGGTTCCAGAACCCGAGGTTGAAGAAGCCCTCACCGGCGCGGGCCTCGGTCCAGACGTACATCCGTCGCGGCTGGCCCTGCAGGCCGATGATGTGCATCGGGCCGAAGGTCAGGTTCATCCCGACGACCATCATCCAGAAGTTCCACTTGCCCCACGTCTCGCTGAGCATCTTGCCGAACACCTTCGGCCACCAGTAGTACACGCCCGCGAAGATGCCGAGGATCGCACCGCCGAACAGGACGTAGTGGAAGTGGGCGACGATGTAGTAGGTGTCGGTCTGCTGGGTGTCGGAGGGTGCGACGGCGTGGGTGACGCCCGAGAGCCCACCCATCGTGAACTGCACGATCAACCCGACGGCGAAGAGCATCGGTGTGCTGAAGACCAACTTGCCGCCCCACATCGTGAGCGTCCAGTTGACGATCTTCACCCCGGTCGGGATCGCGATCGCCATCGTCGCCACCGAGAACACCGCCACCGAGATCGGACCGAGCCCGGAGGCGAACATGTGGTGGGCCCACACGCCGAAGCCGACGAAGGCGATCGCGGCGCCGGAGAAGACGACCAGCGGGTAGCCGAACAGCGGCTTCTTCGAGAAGACCGGGAGCACCTCCGAGACGATGCCGAAGCTCGGGAGGATCAGGATGTACACCTCGGGGTGCCCGAACAGCCAGAACAGGTGCTGCCACAGGAGCGGATCGGCGCCCGCCTCGACCGAGAAGAACGTCGCGTCGAAGGAGCGCTGGAACATCAGCAGGAACAGCGCCACCGTGATGATCGGCACGGCGAACAGCAGCAGGAACTGTGTGACGAGGATCAGCCAGGTGAAGATCGGCATCTTCATCAGGCTCATGCCCGGTGCCCGCATGTTCAGGATCGTCACGATCAGGTTGATCGCACTCGTCAGCGAGGCGACACCGGTGATCAGCAGCCCGAGCGTCCAGAAGTCGACGCCGTTGGTGGGCGAGAACGGCACCGCCGAGTTCGGTGCGTACATGAACCAGCCGCCGTCTGCGGCGCCGCCGAGGAACCACGAGGCGTTGATGAACAGACCGCCGAAGAAGAAGCACCAGAACCCGAAGGCGTTGATGCGGGGGAACGCGACGTCGCGCGCGCCGACCTGCAACGGCACCAGGTAGTTGGCGAACGCGGCCGCCATCGGCATCACGAACAGGAACACCATCGTGGTGGCGTGCATCGTGAACATCTGGTTGTAGCGGTCGGCGCTGAGGATCGTGCCGTCGGGGCCCGCGAGCTGGAGGCGGATCAGCAACGCCTCGACGCCGCCGACGACGAAGAAGAACATCGCCGTGACGCCGTACAGGATGCCGAGCTTCTTGTGGTCGATCGTGAAGAACCACGATTTCCATCCGGTCGTCTGGACCGGGCGTCGGAAGGCGCCGAACGACGACGACGGCGTCACACGGGCCGGCGCCTCGGTGGTCGCCGGTGCCTCGGAGGGGCGTTCGATGATCGCCATGTCAGGTCACTTCCGTTCCAGCAGGTAGGCGACGATCTCGTCGATCTGATTCTCGGACAGGGCGAGGTACGGCATGCCGCGCACCTTGCCGTCGGTGGGCGCGAGCTCCTCGGCGTCGGCGAACATCGGCTTCTTCTCCGGTGCGTTGCGGATCCATTCCTTCAGGTCGATCTCGTTGAGGCAGTCGGGCGTGACGCCCTCCAGGTAGATCTCACCGAACTCGCTCGGCGCCGCGCCCCAGATCTCGTCCCGGCACTCCTCGGTCACGAGGTCCCAGGTGGCCCCGGCGAAGGTGTTGCGCATCATCAGGTTGGTGAGGTTGGGCGCAGCCCCGCTCCAGACGAACTGCTCGGGCGCCGACACGATCAGGTCGCCGTCGGCGTCGGTGAGCCCGTTGACCTGGTGGCACCGGGCGCACTGGGCGATGTAGGTCTGCTCGCCGGCGGCTGCGAGCGAGTCGGGCTCGGGAGGCTGGTACGGCTCGAGCTCGTTGTCGATCCACTGCTGGAAGTCGGGCGGATCGAGGGCGACGATCTCCATGCGCATGTTGGCGTGGCTGAGGCCGCAGAACTCGGCGCACTGGCCGGCGTAGATCCCCGGCTCGTCGGCGCGGAAGTTCCATGCGTGCACGCGGCCGGGCACCATGTCGCGCTTGCCGTTGAGGCGTGGCACCCAGAACGAGTGGATCACGTCGCGGCTGGTGCCCCGGATCACGACCTTGGCGTCGGTGGGGATGATCATCTGACCGCTGGTGATGATCGGCGCCGACTCACCGTTCGGCACGAACCCGCAGATCGAGCCGTCCTCGGCGATCGGGTAGTCGTACTCCCACCACCACTGCTGTCCGGTGACGTTGATGATGCAATCGGGGTCGTCGTGGTTGTTGAGGGCGATCACCCCGGCCACGGTCGGCACGGCGATCGATGCCAGCAGCACGGCGGGGAGTGCGATGAAGAGGTACTCGAGCCAGGCCTTGCCGTGGCTCTGCTCGGGGATCGGCTGGCCGCGATCGCGGAACTTGGCGATCGAGATCCCCACGAACGTGAACACGATGATGCCGACGACGCCGGCGATCGCGAAGATCGGCCACTGCAGGTTGTGGATGTCCTGGGCGTAGTCGCCGGCGGGGTCCCAGGTGTCCTGCGGGGCGTCCTGCGCACACGACGCCAGCACGGCGCCTCCGGCGAGCACCAGCACGGTGCGGCGGAGAGCGGTGCGGCGGGGGGTTGTCACAGCGTCGTTCACGGTTGTACGGACCTTTGGGGACGAGTATGGCACGGATCTCACGGCACGATCACTTCCAGTTCGGCATCGGATCCGGCGACGGTGAAGTAGAACCCGTCCTCGACCGCGAAGGTCGGTTGGGTGAAGACCACCGTGAGCAACTGGAGCCCGCCGTCCTCCTCGACGATCGCCGTGCACGCGCGCTCGGGGCTGAGCGGCACGCCGTCGGCATCGACGGCCGGGTGCAGGTCGACGACCAGGCGCGCCGGCTCGGAGCTGTCGTTGCGGAACAGGATGTTGTTCGGGTTGGCGCGCGGCAGCGTGAACCGCGTGAGATCGGAGCTCCCGCCGGGGACCTCGAGGCCGAGGTCGGTCCCGTCGTAGGTGATCTGCGCCGCAACGTTGGACTTGGCGGAGACCGTCTGGCTGAACTTCTCGTCGGCCTCGGTCTCCTCGGTGCCGCACTCGTCGAGGTCGGCGAGGTCGCCGGTGGTCTCGTGCACGTGGATGTCGCGCTCGCCGGAGAGCCCGGCGAAGGCACCGGCGCTGACGAGCGCGAGCGCACCCACCGAGAGCACGCCGGTCATGGCCACCTTCGACAGGTGGCGGCTCCCGAAGAACGCCCCCAGCGACAGCACGACGGCCGCCGCGAGCGCGAAGCCGATCACGGTCGCCGACTTGGACGGGAGACCGAGCATCACGCGGCTGAACGAGTAGATCACGACCGCCGCCAGGATCGTGCCGGCGACGGGCACCTCGAGGGGGTCGGCCATGACCTCGCGCGCCTCGTCGTTGAACTCACGGTCGGCGCTGACGCGCTCGCTCCAACCCTGCACGATCCACTCGAACGCCCCGGCCGCGATCACGACCAGCCCGACGACGAAGTAGGCGGTGGTCGTCACCAGACCGATCGCGGCGCACGTCGCCCCGAGGGCGACCAGCAGCGGCCACACCGAGTTGCGGGCCGTCGCCTGAGCGGCGGCGCAGGTCTCGAACTGGTCGGGATCCATCGCCGAGACGTTGGAGTCCTGGAAGTAGGCGTTGATCCCGGCGATCAGGGTCAGCGCCGCCGCGGCCGAGACGAGACCGATCGTGCCGAGTGCCCCGCCCTGGAACACCCCGTACGCGGCGGCACCGAGCCACGCCAGGGTCGCTGAACCGATCAGGAGTTTGGAACCGGTGGGAAACATGTGCTCGGGAGACTCACTTGGTGACGTAGACGACGAACCACACCGCGCTGTAGGCGGCGGCGATGAAATACCAGTAGATGGCGTGGGCGGAGAGGATCTCGGTGTCGCGAAGCGTGCCGGCGAGGGCACGCAGGGCTGCGACGGTCGTGTAGATCAGGCCCACGACGACCAGGGCGAGCATCGTGCCGGTCATCGCGTAGAACAGCGCCCCGTAGTACTCCGATGCCAACTCGACCCCCATGTCGACGTACACGAACGCCTGGGCATTGACGTAGGCGAGGCCGAACACGAACGTCACCCCGAGCGCCAGCGCGGTGTTGGTCCGGTCGCCACGCTTGCCCGCGTACACCGCCCACTGGGCGAAGATGCACAGCGTCCACACGGTGATCAGCATCACGTTGGAGGCGACTTCGGGGATGATGTAGTTGACCGGGAAGCGATCGATCACCTCGCCGGCGAGGCCGTCGGTCAGATACCGCTCGCGGAGCAGCGCCCAGACCGCGAGCATCGCCCCGACCAGCATCGTGCCCGCCGCCGCGGCGAGGGTCGTGCCGACGATCAGCTGGCGCTTCGGCGCCGGAGGCGCCGCCTCCGGCATCTCGATCTGAGCGGTCGCAGTGCTCACGTGCGGCTCCCTTCGGCCGTCGCGTCGAACAGCGGCTCGGCCGACGCCACCGTGGCGACGTGCTCGTAGTTGCGCGCCGGAGCCGGCGACGGCGTGCTCCACTCGACGGTGTGGGCGTGGTAGGGGTTGTCCTCGGCGACCTCGTCGCTGCGCACCGCCCGGAACAGCAGGGCGATCACGGCGACCACGGTGAGCAGGACCAGCGCATGCCCGGCGAGCGAGAGGATCATCCAGAACGAGCCGCCGGACACGCCGTCGGTCGACATCATCGCAGCGACCTGGGCGTCGTCGGCGGGGATGCCGCCCGGCTGGTCGAGCAGGCCGGCGATGTAGAGCGGCAGGCCGGCGAGCACGACGCCGGCGACGCCGAGCAGCGCGAGCGGGATCGCCATCACCTCGGCGATCCGCCGCCCCCACAGCTTCGGCGCCCAGTAGATCAGGCCGCCGAGCACGCCCAGCAACGTGCCGTAGACGACGTAGAGCGTGGCGCCCTCCTCCACCGTCGTGCCGAGGAGCTCGAGATCGGTGATGCTCTGGGCGAGGTTGCCGACGAGCCCGACCAGGATCATGCCGAGGCCGAAGAACCCGAACAGGAACGGTGCGGTGATGCTCGGCCGACCGTGCGCAGCGCCGTCCTTGGCGGTCAGCGCTCCGAGTGCGAGCACGATCACCACGCCGAGCAGGGGCAGGCCGGCGAACAGCAGCACGGGCACCGCGCCTTCGATCACGGTCTGACCGGGGGCATCGAGGGTGACGGTCAGCGCGAACTGCTGCGTCGTGGCCGCCAGTGCCGTGACGCCGACCAGTGCGATGCCGGCGAAGACGCCACCGCGGATCGGCTGGCGCGCCTTGAACGTGACGGGCACCATCTCGGCGGCGAACCCGACGGCCGGTAGTGCGTACACCACGACCGCCGGTACCGAGAACGCCCAGCCGATCCAGGCTGCGAGTCCCTCCGTGCCGCCGAAGTTGAACTGCGCCCCGAGCCGGTGGTCGACGAAGAGGTAGATGATCGCGCCGAACTGGACGGGGAGCGCCAGCAGGATCCCGAGCGAGCCGATGAGCGCCGACCACGTGAACATGGGCAGGCGCCACATGGTCATGCCGGGTGCCCGCGTGGTCATGATCGTCGTGGCGACCGTGCCGGCCGACGCCGTCACCCCGAGCGCCATCAAGCCGAGGCCGACGAGGTAGGTGTCGACCGCCTGGGGGTTGCCGCCGCCGATGCCGCCGTTGTCGATCAGCGATGCGACGGTGAGCACGAACCCACCCAGCCAGGCGTAGCAGCCGGTGAGGGCGAGACGTGGGAACGCGATCGATCGCGCACCGCACTGGAGCGGCGCGATCGCGATCGACAGTCCGAGCGCGAGCGGGATCGCCGCGCCGAAGACGAGCGCGACCCGGTACGTGTGGATCAGCTGCAGCACGGCGCCGGCGTCGACGAGCTCGCCGGAACCGGCACGCTCGAGGCCGAGCACGACACCGAGGGCGGCCGCTGCCGCCGCGACGACGAGGCCGATGCCGGCGTAGATGCGCCCGATGCGCTTGTGGTCGGTGGTCGTGATCCAGGCACCGGCGGTGACGAAGAACCTCACGACGCTCGACGAACCGTCGCCGACGTCAGCGCCGTCGGCGGCTTCCGGACGTGTTTCGATCGTCGTCATGGGACGTGGTGGGATCCTTGCTTCGAGTCGACGCCACGGGGCGTCTCGTGACGTCTCGTATCGTTGGTGACGCTGTCGTGTAGTCGGCGACGGCGGACACGATTCCTGGACGTGCCGCCACGAATGTAGCCCCACCCTAACCCGCGACGGACGGCGGAGCTGAAATCCGCGGGCGGCCGGGAAAGCGCTGGTAGCTCGTGCGTTCGTGCGCCTCGGCGCCTTGCGCTGCGCAGTGGTCAGCGGATCAGGACGTCGACCGTCAATGCGGCGAACAGGGCGGTCACGTAGGTGATCGACAGGGCGAAGACGCGCATCGAGTTGGCGGCCGTCGGCTTGCGCGCGAGCCAGATGGTCGCCCCCAGGAAGCCGACGCCCAGTACGACCGCCGCGGCGGTGTAGAGCAGGCCGAGGTCGGCGACGGGGACCAGCAGCAGCGTGCAGACGACCATCGCGATCGTGTGGCCGATCATCTGACGCACGGCGTACTCGAGGGGGACGACCGCGGGGAGCATCGGCACCTCGGCCGCCCGATAGTCGTCGGCGTACTTGATCGCGAGCGCCCAGAAGTGGGGCGGCGTCCAGAAGAACATCGCGGCGAACAGCACGAGCGGCGCCCAGTCGAGCGATCCGGCGACCGCCGCCCAGCCGACCAGCACGGGGACGGCCCCCGCCGCCCCGCCGATCACGATGTTCTGGGTGCTGGTGCGCTTCAGCCAGAGCGTGTAGACGCCGACGTAGAAGAGGGTCGCGAACAGCGCGAGCACTGCGGCGAGCAGGTTGGTCCAGACGGCGAGGACGGCGAACGCCGCGATCTCGAGCACGATCGCGAACACCAGGGCTTCGCGGGGAGCGATCGCCCCGGTGACCAGCGGCCGGTTCTGGGTGCGCACCATCAGACGATCGATGTCGCGATCGATGTACATGTTGATCGCGTTCGCTCCCCCGGCCGCGAGCGCTCCGCCGACGAGCGTGGCGAGCACCAACCACGTCGAGGGCCACCCGCCCTCGGCGAGCACCATCGTCGGGACGGTGGTGATCAGCAGGAGCTCGATGATCCGCGGCTTGGTCAGTGCGATGTACGCACCGACCTTGGTCGTCGGCAGCCGGCCGGCCCCGTGAGCGACCCCGCCCGGCGCGAGCCGGGACGGGACGATGGGGCGGCTGCCGACGGTCATCGAGCCGTATCGTACGGCCCGGGGGTCGCGGTGGCCAACGCCGCCGCCGCGTTCGCACGCCACGCAGGCTCCGGCCCACCTCCGGTCACGGCGATACATTGATGACATGCCGACGACGCTGGAGCCCACCCAGGTCGAAGAGCCCGACGTCGACGAACACACCGCCACCGACCTGCCGTGGATCGTCCTGGTCTGGAACGACCCGATCAACCTGATGAGCTACGTCACCTACGTCCTGCAGAAGCTCTTCGGCTACTCCCACGACGAGGCGACCGCGCTCATGCTCGACGTGC
This sequence comes from uncultured Ilumatobacter sp., assembly GCA_965601765.1. GTDB lineage: Bacteria > Actinomycetota > Acidimicrobiia > Acidimicrobiales > Ilumatobacteraceae > Ilumatobacter. Next base: position 9,067 of record CBFCWS010000086.1, read on the forward strand.
ACCACAAGGGCAGGGCCGTCGTGGCCAACGGCACCCGCGAGCAGGCCGAGATGCACGTCTTCCGCCTCCACGAGCACGGCTTGTGGGCGACGATGCAACACGACGGCGACGGCGGGTGCGGTCGGTGAGGTCGTCCCGGTGAGGTTCCGGTCGCCGATCAAGCGCCGTGGCGACGGGTTCGTGGTCTCGCTCGGCGACGACGAACGGGCCGTGATCGACCGTCTGCTCGGTGAGCTGAGCGATCTGCTCGACGACGACGGTGAGTCGTCGGCCGTGCTGCTCGACCGGCTCTTCCCGGCGGTGTACCCCGGCGATCCCGATCGCGAGGCCGAGTACCAGCGCCTGATGCGCCCGGAGCTGGTCGAGTCCAAGAAGTCGGCCATCGCCGAGGTGCGAGCCGCGCTCGCCGACGACCGCCATCGCCTCGACGACGCCCAGCTCGTCGCCTTCATGCAGGGCGTCAACTCGATCCGACTGGTGCTCGGCACGATGCTCGGCGTCAGCGACGACGGCGACGAGGTCGACGAGGGCCTGGAGAACTCCCCGGAGTACGGCCTCTACGGCTACCTGAGCTGGCTGCTCGAGTGCGCCGTGAGCGCGACGAGCAGCTGAACCCGCGCCGAGCCCCGAGCTGACCCCGGTCAGCGACCAGGCGACGACAACGCACAACCGAACCCGACCACCGAACAACCCCGCCACCGATCACGACCGGCCCCCTGAGCCGGAGCCCGTCGGCCCGCTCGCAAGGCAGCCGAGCCCCGAGCTGACTCCGGTCAGCGACCAGGCGACGACAACGCACAACCGAACCCGACCACCGAACAACC
>CBFCWS010000087.1:0-9842 GCA_965601765.1 uncultured Ilumatobacter sp.
GGTGGTGGTCGTGGTGGTCGAGGAGGTCGTGGTCGACGTGGTGGTGGTCGACGTCGTGGCGGTGGAGGTGGAGGTGGTCGTGCTGGGCGGGTCGGTCGTCGCCGGCATCGTCGTCGGGGTGGCCGGTGGGGCGGTGGTCGCCGGCGCCGTGGTCGGCGACGGTGTGCTCGGCGGACGGCGCCACGTGGCGGTGACCTCGGTCGACCGAGCGGTGATCATGCGCTGCACGTCGCCGCTCCCGTCCCACTCCTGTCTCGGTGCAGGGCCGGTCGCCGTGGCGGTGATCGTCACGCCGGCGGGATCGGGCGGCACCACGACCCGTGCCTGGCCGGCGTCGTCGGTGACCACGTGGTCGACCGTCCCCCCGCCCCGGAGAGCGACGCGCTCGCCTGCGATCGGCCCGCCGGGCCCCGACAGCTCGACGCGCACGCCCGACGGCGTCGGGACCAGCCGGATGGTCCACGGACCGACGTGGCGTCGCGTGCGCTCGAGCCAGTCGACCACGAGTGCCTCGGCCCGATCGAGGTCGGCGCCTCCCGCTCGGAGCCCGACCGGATGGCTCGCCGAGAACGGTGGGAGCTCGTCCCACCGGTTCGGAGCGATGGGTGAGATCGCGGCGAAGCCGCGCGACCAGTCGCTCCACACCGGCGGGCCGAGGGTCCGCCGCGCGCCGGCCCAGTACCACGCCAGTGCCGCCGTGGCGGTGGCCTCGTCGTCGTCGAGTGGACCGTCACGGGCGACCAGCCAGATCAGCGCGTCGAGCTCGGGCGACGCGCTGCGACTCGGCACGGGCCGGTACGCATGGCGGGCGGTGGAGTGCGAGACGTCGGCCTCGACGCACAGCGCCACCAGCGTTCGGTCGCCGTCCGTGAGCAGGAATGTTCCGAGTCCCGTCGCCCGGTAGTCGTTGAGCGTCACGTCGATGTGGCCGGCCGCGTACGCCGACGTGATCGAGGCTGCCTCGGCCGCGCCGAGGGCGAGGGCTGTCCACATCACCAGCAGCGCCGCCGTGGAGGACGCCGCAACGAGTCGCACGCCGCCGGTTGGGCGGCCCGGAGGCGCCTACGGAAGGGCGGTGTGGCAGGCTCAGACGTCGATGCCGACCGGTAGGCGGTCGTGCTCCCAGCCGAGCAGCGTCATCGCCTGGCGGTACGCGAACCGATCGGTCATCCCGCCGACGTAGGCGACCGTCGCGCGGACGAGCTCGGGCGATCCGGCACCGGTGTCGGCGGCGTCGCCCAGCGAGTCGGTCGGCAGGTCCTCGGGCTTCGCGATGTAGTGATCGACGAGCGCTCGCAGCATCCGGATCACCGAGTCGGCCTGGTGCACGCTCGCCGGCCGGAGGTACACCTCGTCGTAGTTGAACCGGCGGAAGGCGGCGAGGGCCTCGGCCTCCGGTTCGGTCATCCCGATCCGGCCGGTCTCGGCGGTCGCGGCGATCATGGCCCGGACGAGGGTCCCGAGCTGCCCCGACCGGTCGCGGCCCAGGCGTGAGGTGACGATCGGTGGGAGCTGGTCGGCGGTCACGATGCCGGCGGCGACGGCATCCTCGAAGTCGTGGCAGACGTACGCGATCCGGTCCGCCCACGACACGACCTCGCCTTCGGGCGTCGCCGGTGCCGGTCGGCTCCACGAGTGGTTGCGGACGCCGTCGAGCGTCTGCGCGCACAGGTTGAGCGGTACGAGCACGACATCGGCGCCCCACACGGCGTGGTCGTAGCCCTCGTCGACGTACGGCGTGAGCGCGTCCTCGCTGGCGTGGCCGCCCGGTCCGTGCCCACAGTCGTGTCCGATCGCGATCGCCTCCGTCAGCGCGAGGTTCAGCCCGATCGCACCGGCGACCGAGCGCGCGACCTGGGCCACCTCGAGGGCGTGCGTGAGGCGGGTGCGCTGGTGATCCTCGGGGAAGACGAACACCTGGGTCTTGCCCGCCAGCCGGCGGAACGAGGTGTGGTGGAGGATGCGATCGCGGTCGCGCTCGAAGCAGGTGCGGAACGGGTCGGCTTCCTCCTCGATCGCACGGTCGCCGGCACCGTCGGCGCGAGTCGCCAGCGGTGCGAGGACGTCGTGCTCGCGCTCCTCGCGGGCGTTGCGCTCCAGGGTGTCGACCGAACCGGGGCCCGCCCACGAGTCCTCGTGCGCGAGCGCCACCCCGCGGGCGCGGTGCCCGCGCATCGTCGACGCCCAACGTGCCGCTCGTTCGGTCTCGCGCAGGTCGGACTCGCTGACGTCGGGCACGCGACCACGCTAACGCCCGAACGAATCCGTCCACCGGGTGCGGCGGGGCCGCTCGGTAGGCTCGCCGGCGTGTCCCAGTTCGTCGACGAGTGCCAGCTCAACGCGCGGGGCGGTGACGGTGGTGCGGGTTGCGTGTCGTTCCGGCGCGAGGGCCCGGTCGTCATGGGCGGACCCAACGGCGGCGACGGCGGATCCGGCGGCGACGTGTGGCTGGTCGCCGACCACAACGTGGCGTCGCTCCTCGCCTTCCGCGACCACCCCCACCGGCGTGCGGTCGACGGCGTCCACGGCAAGGGGAAGGATCTGCACGGTCGGCGAGGCGACTCGCTCGAGGTGAAGGTGCCCGAGGGAACCGTCGTCACCGACATGTACACGGGCGAGGTGCTCGCCGAGCTCCTCCGGCACGGCGACCGGTTCCGGGCCGCGGCCGGGGGTCGCGGCGGCCGCGGCAACGCCAAGTTCCTCTCGAACAAGCGCCGCGAGCCGACGTTCGCCGAGCAGGGTGAGCACGGCGAGGAACGCTGGCTGAAGCTCGAGATCCAGCTCATGGCCGACGTCGCGCTCGTCGGCGTCCCGAACGCGGGCAAGAGCACCCTGATCAGCGTGATCTCGGCGGCCAAGCCGAAGATCGCCGACTACCCGTTCACGACCCTCGAACCCAACCTGGGAGTCGTGTCGCTCGACGAGGACACGAGCTTCGTCGTCGCCGACATCCCGGGGCTGATCGAGGGCGCCAGCGAGGGACGTGGCCTCGGCGACCGGTTCCTCCGCCACGTCGAGCGGGCCCGGGTCCTGTGCTTCCTGATCGACCTCGCGCCGATGGACGGTGCGGCCCCGGACCACCAGCTCTCGGTGCTGGTCGACGAGCTCGGGTCCTACCGGCCCGACCTGCTCGAACGCCCGCGCATCGTCGTCGGGACCAAGGCCGACGCGGTGTCCTCCGAGCAGCTCGCCGAGCTGGGGTGGGAGCACGACGTGATCTCGGCGGTCACCGGCCAGGGCGTCCGGGAGCTGGTGGGCCGGATGGCCGCACTCGTCCACGAAGCTCGCCAGGACGAACCCGAGCCCGACGGCCTCGTCGTGATCCGGCCCGAGGCCGAGGGTGCCGTGGTCGAGCGCGACGAGGACGGATCGTTCCGGCTGGTCGGCCGCGACGTCGAACGCGTCGTCGCGCTCAACGACGTCACGACCCCCGAGGCGCTCGCCTACATCGACCGGCGGCTCGACCGACTCGGCGCGCTCAAACTGCTCCGGCGCGCCGGTGTGCGCGACGGCGACGTCGTGTGGATCGGCGACTTCAGCTTCGAGTTCCAGGCCGACCTGTGAGCGAGACGACGTCAGCGCTGCGGGTCGTCGTCAAGATCGGCACGGCATCGATCACCGACGGCGCCGGACACATCTCGATCGCGACGGTCGAGAAGCTGGCGACCGAGGTCGCCGGACTCCGGGCGGACGGCCACGAGGTGATCGTCGTGTCGTCCGGAGCCGTCGCGGCGGGTGTGGCGGCACTCGGTCTGCCGGCTCGCCCGAGCGACATCCGCACCCTGCAGGCGGTGTCGGCGGTCGGCCAGGCCCGCCTCGTGCAGGCCTACGACGCCCATCTCGCCACCCACGGCCTGGTGCCCGCCCAGCTGCTCGTCGATCCGTTCGACTTCGTCGAGCGCACCCAGTACCTCCATCTCCGGTCCACGATCGACCGGCTCCTCGAGCTGGGTGTCGTCCCGATCGTCAACGAGAACGACGCGATCGCGAACGATGAGCTGCGCTACGGCGACAACGACCGGATCGCCGCCCTGCTCGCCAACGGTGCAGGCGCCGACGTGCTGGTCCTGCTGACCGACACCGACGGCCTCTACACCGCCGATCCACGTCGGGATCCGAGCGCTCAGCTCGTGCCGCTCGTCACCGCCGGCGATCCCCTGTTGGCGATCCGAGCCGACGGCGGTGGCTCGGAGCGGGGGAGTGGCGGCATGGCGAGCAAGCTGATGGCGGCCCGGATGGCGTCGTGGTCCGGCGTACGCAGCGTGATCGGTCGCGCGAGTCGCCCCGACATCCTGGCCGGGGCGGTGTCGGACGATCTCGTCGGTACGACGTTCGAGTCCCACGACCGCGTCCTGTCGGCGCGGAAGCTGTGGATCGCGTTCGCGGCCGACGTGCTCGGGCGGATCGACGTCGACCCCGGCGCACGCCGGGCGCTCGTCGATCGCCCCGGCAGCCTGTTGCCCGCCGGTGTGACGGGGGTGGCCGGTCACTTCCGGCGGGGCGAGGTCGTCGACGTCGCCTGCAACGGCGTGGCCTTCGCCCGTGGCCGGGTGTCGGTCGACGCCGAACAGGTCGTCGCCTCGATCGGCATGCGCACCGCCGACCTCCCGCGCGGGATGGTCCACGAGGTCGTCCACCGCGACGACCTCGTCGTGCTCACCTAGACCGCCTCCGTCACCGAGCTCGCCGCCACCGATGTCGCTCTGTGTCACCGCATTGGCGGTCGACCGCCAATGCGGTGACACAGACCGGCGTGGCGTGACCTGGCGTGGTCGGGCGTGACCTGGCGTGATGTGCCGGCGATCAAGGTGGAGGTCAGGTCGTGGTGCCGCCCTCGACCTGGGGGGCCGGCTGCGCGCCGGCGTCGAGCCCGAGCTCGGCGCGCAGCTCGGCCAGGCGGCTCTGGGCCTCGACGTTGGCGGTCGCCTGCTCGATCTCGAGCACGCGCGACTCGACCGAGGTCTCGGTGAGCTCGGACGAGGCCTTGGCCCTGGCGTAGCGGACCTGGATCTTGTCCTCGACCTCCTTCAGAGTCGGGACGTCGCTGCCGACGCTCTCGTTGAGCTGCTCCATCGCCGAGTTCATCTCTTCCTGCATCTTGGCCTGCTCGAGCTGGCTGAGGAGCTTGGACTTCTCGCCTATCTTGTCCTGGAGGACGCGGCTGTTCTGCTCGACCGCGGCCTTCGCCTGGTCGGCGGCCTGCGTGCTTTCGAGCACCATCGCCTTCAGGCTCTCGACGTCCTTGTCGACTTGGACGAGCTGCCCGGCGATCGTCTCGGCGGCCAGGGTGTACTGCGCCGCCTTGTCGGCGTCGCCCGCCTGCTGCGCGTCGGCCGCCATCACGAGCGCCTGACGGGTGTTCGCGTTGAGCTTCTCGAGCTCGGCCATCTTGTTGTTCAACCGGATCTCGGCCTGCTTCTGGCCGGCGATCACGCTCGTCGCCTGCTCCTTGAGGCGCTTGTGCTGGCTGCGTGCCTCGTCGATGGCCTGCTCCAGCTGCACCTTCGGATCGGCGTTCTCGTTGAAGGAACCGGTGAGCTTGGCCGTCAGGTACTTCCACCATCTGCGTGCGAGCTTGAACATGCGCGGGAGTCTACCGAGCACCCTTCGTGGGACCTGCCGGGGCCGAGTTGCGTCGACCGGGTCGCATGGACCGGGCCGCGTCGAGCTCGGGTGTGCGGAGCGCGATGAGCACCGCCAGGTACACGAGCAGTCCGGCGGCCCCTGCGACGGCGACCTGGGTGACCGCTCGCCACCCGACGTCGGGGCCGACTCCGTCGGTCATCAACCACAGCGCGGCGCCCATCGCCGACCCGGCGACGGCAGCCCGCCACGCCGTCGAGCGCAGCGGTTCGAGCGACAGCCCTCGCACCTTGTTGCGGAGCACGACGAGCGCCCACACTGCGGCGACCAGGTAGGCGACGGCGTAGGCGAGCCCGAGCCCGAAGATCCCGAACCACCGCACGAAGGCGACGGCCAGGACGATGTTGAGCAGGTTCTCGCCGACGTTGAGGATGAAGGGCGTCCGGGTGTCCTGGTGCGCGTAGAAGCCGCGGAGCACGAACAGGTAGACGGAGAACCCGACGAGGCCGATCGACAGACCGGCCAGCACCTCGGCGGTGTTGGCGGCGTCGACGGCATCGAACTGGCCTCGTCGCATCAGACCGATGATGGGATCGCGCAGCACGATCAGTCCGATCGCGGCCGGGACGGTGAGCAGCGCGATGAGTCGGACGCCGAGCATCGAGTCGCGGATGAAGCCGGCGCGATCGCGCTGGGTGACCGCGCGCGCCATCTCGGGTTGGAACGTCGTCGCGATCGACACGGCGAGGAGCCCGTGGGGCAGGACGAAGAACGTGAAGGCATCGAAGTAGGCACGGGCGATGCCCTCGCCCTGGGCGAGCGCCAGGTTCCGCACGACGATCAGCGCCACCTGGTTGGCGGCGACGAAGCCGACCGTCCACCCTGACAGCGCGAGCAGCCGGCGCACCGCCGGGTGATGCCAGTCCCAGGCGGGTCGATAGCGGAGACCGGCCCGGAACGCCGCAGGCACGACGATCAGCGCCATCGAGGCGATGCCGAGCGTCGCGCCGAGACCGAGGGTCAATCGCAGCCTGGTCGAGTCCGCGATGTCGGCGAGGGTCCACTCGGTGGTCCCGGCACCGGGGAGGGACAGCAGCGTCGCGATGATGACGAGGTTCGGCAGGATCGGGCTCCATGCAGCGGCGAGGAAGCGTCGCCGGGCGTTCAGGTAGGCGTTGGCCAGCCCGGTGAGACCGTAGAAGAGGATCTGGATCAGGAAGATGCGGGTGAGGATCGTGCCGACGTCACGGAACACCTCGGCGTCGACGTCGGCCGACACCTGGATGCTGTAGACGCGGAAGATCAGTGGCGCGGCGGCGACCGCGACGACCGTCAGGCCGATCATCAGGACGGCTGCGGTGGTGATGACGACGTTGATGGCACGCTCGTCGGGCGACGGGTCGTCGGTGCTGGTTCGTTCGGCTCGGTCCCGGTCACGATCGCCGGCGATGCCGAGCAGCGAGGTGAACAGCGGCACGAGCGTCGCCGACAGCACGCCGCCGAGCAGCAGGTCGTAGACGATGTTGGGTGTCTCGTTGGCGAGCGCGTACGCGTCGGCGAGCGCGGTCTGACCGATGACGTAGACGAACACGACCACGCGCAACAGCCCGGTCACACGGGAGAGCGCCGTCCCGGCGGCGACGATGAGGTTCGAACGGAGCAATCCGCTCATCGGGGCTCCGATCGGGTCACGCAGTCCGTGTTTCCTCGACCGCCTGGTGGAGCGCTTCGAGACGGATGACGAGGTCGTCGACCTCCTGCCGGTAGGCGGCGGTGTCGACGGCGCCGATCTTGACCTCGCTGGCCCGGGCGACGAGCTCGTCGAGCTGGGTCTGCGTCAGGCGGAGCGTGGCTGCGGTCTCCGCCGACTGGCGCGCGAGGCGGTCGGCGGACTCCAGCTGACGCTCGATCGACTCGACGGCCGCTTGGTGCTCGGGCGACGGATCGGAGACGGCGCGCTCGCGCGCGCCGTCGAGGCGCGACCTGAGTCGTGGCCGGTCGAGCCGTCGGACCGCATCGTCGATCTCGTCCCCGCGGCGGGCGATCGCCCATCCCTCGGCGAGTCCGTGCTCGAGCTGGCGGACGATGTCGAGCATCGTGTCCTTCAACGGGCCGTCGTCAGCGGAACGAACCGTCTCGGCGAGCCGGCGTCGCGACGACTGGGCGTCCTGCACGATCTTGCGCCACGGTTCGGACAGCACGAACGGATCGATGCGCGGGCGCTGCGGACGGCGTGGCATCGCGGCGGCGACGGTCGCGACGTAGACGCCGACGGCCGCGGCGACCGAGGCGCCGACCGGCAGCCCGGCCACCGCCATCGCCACACCGACGCCGATCCCGACGAGGATCCGCCACGACAGGATCGCCTTCGCCGTCTGCGGCGTGAAGAACCGGTCGCGGAGTCCCATCGAGCGACGACGCTAGTGCCGCACGGTGCGACATCAGGCCCCATCCGCCCGACCCGCTCAGGCGTACCGGCGCAGGAGTCGCTTGCCGAGGCTGGTCTTGTGGACCTCGTCGGCGCCGTCATAGATGCGCGCGGCCCGCTCGTGTCGGTACCAGTACGCGAGCACGGTGTCGTCGGTGACGCCCAGCGCCCCGTGGACCTGGATCGCGGTGTCGACCGCCTTGAGCATCGTATTGGCGACCGTGAACTTGATCGCGGCGATCTCGTCGCGGGCCGACTTGGTGCCGTGCTGGTCGATCATCCACGCCCCGTGGAGCGTGAGCAGGCGGGCGCTCTGGATCTCGGCGGCGAGCTCGGCGGCCCAATGCTGGATCACCTGGCGGTCGGCGAGCGTGCCGCCGTCGAGGTCGATCTGACGCTCGTTGGCACGGGCGCACATCATCTCGAACGCGCGCTGGGCGATCCCGAGCCAGCGCATGCAGTGATGGATCCGGCCCGGACCGAGGCGGGCCTGCGCGATCGCGAAGCCGTCGCCCTCCTGGCCGAGCAGGTTCGAGCGCGGCACGCGGCACGACTGGTAGCTCACCTCGGCGTGGCTGCCATGTCCGGATCCGGCGTGTCCCATCACGCTCACGTTGCGGACGAGCTCGAAGCCCGGCGTGTCGGTCGGAACGATGATCATGCTCGCACGGCGGTGCGGCGGCGCGTCGGGGTCGGTGACCGCCATCACGATCGCGAACGCGGCGCCGTCGGCCGACGAGGTGAACCACTTCTGACCGTTGATGACGTAGTCATCGCCATCGACGACGGCGGTGGTGGCGAGCAGGGTCGGGTTGGAGCCGGCTGTCTCGGGTTCCGTCATGGAGAAGCAGCTGCGGATGTCGCCGGCGACCAGCGGGCGCAGCCAGGTGTCGTGCTGCTCCGGGGTGCCGAACTCGTCGAGGATCTCGATGTTGCCGGCGTCGGGCGCCTGGGTGCCGAACACGGTCATGCCGAGCGGGCTGCGCCCGACCGCCTCGGCGAAGAGCCCGTGATCGACGAGCGACAACCCGAGCCCGCCGAAGCGCGTGGGATGGTTCGGCGCCCACAGACCCATCTGCTTGACCTTGTCCTGGGCGGCCGCGACCCGCCGCTCGAGTTCGGCCGGGTCGCCGTGGAGCAACTCCCCCTCGAGCGGGACCACATCGCGCTCCATGAACTCCCGGACCATCTCCAGCCGGACCGCCATCTCCTCGGACACGCCGAAATCCATGCACCCGACGGTACCAACCGTGACGACGCAAGCCTGGCTTGCTTCGTCACGGTTGTGGCGCGGTCGGGGCACGCCGGCGGCGTGGGCGAGCTCGAGCGCGTGCTCGTAGTACTCGTAGTACTCGTAGTACACGTGGTACACGTGTGAGCGACGGGTCCGGTCGCGGCCGTCGGCGACCCACGCATCGATTTCGGACAGCTCCGCGGCGACGGCCTCGACGAAGCTCGAGACGTACGTGTCGAGCGCACCGGACATCACCGCACCGCAGCCGTGGTGCGGATTCAGCTCCCCGGCCACGTCTGCCGGCCGGTAGCGTCAGCAGCCATGGCAGTAGACGTCGCCCCCCGCTTCGAAGACGTGCAGCAGGTCCGGGACGGCCTCCGCGGCGTCGACTACCTCGCCGACGACGGCATCGCCGGCGTGGCCTTCCTGGCCGACCGCCTCGGCAAGCCGGTGTTGGTCGAGGGCCCGGCCGGCACCGGCAAGACGCAACTCGCGAAATCGGTCGCCGAGGCGCTCGGCGCCCGGCTGATCCGGCTCCAGTGCTACGAGGGGCTCGACGAGTCCAAGGCGCTCTACGAGTGGAACTACAAGAAGCAG
>CBFCWS010000088.1:0-9819 GCA_965601765.1 uncultured Ilumatobacter sp.
ATGGTCGGGGGTGGGTGGGGGTGTGGGTGCGGGGGTGCGCCCTGTCAGCCGACGCCGAGGAGGCGGGCGATGATGTTGCGCTGGATGTCGGAGGTGCCCGAGTAGACGAGGCCGCCGACCGCGTCGCGGACGTCGCGCTCGACCTCGTACTCGCTGACGTAGCCGACCGCGCCGTGGTTGAGACCCGCATCGAGGCCGTTCGCGAGGGCCGTCTCGCTCGCGACCAGCTTCGACATCGCCGCCGTGAGCGTGGCCGACTCGCCGCGCGCGACGGCGAGGGCCGTCCGGTACAGGAACAGGCGGGCGGTCTCGTGGCGGACCTTCATGTCGGCGATGCGGTGGGACACGGCCTGGTGCTCGCCGATGGGCCGTCCGCCCTGCATGCGGGTGCTCGCGTACTCGATCGTCGCTTCGAGCTGGCGCTGCATCATCCCGATCTGGGTCGCGAACACGAAGCCGCGCTCGGCTTCGAGCGTCGCGGTGAAGATGCTCGCGCCGGCGCCCTGGCGGGCGATCAGGGCATCGGCCGGGACGACGGCGTCGTGGAGCTCGATGTTGCCGAACGGCGTGGTGCGCATCCCCATCTTCTCGCGGTTGCCGGCGAGGACGACGCCGTCGAGATCGGTCGGCACGATGAACGCCGACAGGCCCCAGCGGCCGACGTCGGGGTCGGTCGACGCGAACACGACCACCACGTCGGCCAGCGAGCCCAGGGTGATGTGGGCCTTGGTGCCGTTGAGCACGAAGGTCCCGTCCGGCTGCTCGATCGCGGTCGCGGCGAGGGCGTGCGCGTCGGAACCGGACTCGGGTTCGGTGATCGCGAAGGCGCCGAGCAGCGAGCCGTCGCACAACCCCGGCAACCACCTCCGCTTCTGCTCGTCGGAGCCGAACCGGTCGATCGCCACCTGCGTCGAGACCATCTGCGACGCGATCGCGAACGTCAGACCGTTGTCGGGGCAGCCGTGGCCGAGCCCTTCGAGCGTGAGCAGGGCGGTGAACAGGTCGGCGCCGCGCCCGCCGTACGCCGGGTCGACGAGGAGCCCGTGGATCCCGCGCTCGGCGCAGGCGCGCCAGTCGTCGCGGGCGAACGTCGACTCCCGGTCGGCGGCGACCATGTCGTGCCGGGAGAGCGCGCCCCGGGCCCACTCGCTCGTCGCGGCCTTGACCGGGTGGTCGAGGTCGCAGATCGCGTCGATCGCCAGCCCGGCGAGCTCGGGAGCGAGCGCCGTCGTCCGGGCGCTCACGACGTGCTCCCCTGCGCCCTGAGGCGGAGACGACCGTGCTCGTCGATGTCCTTCCACTCGTCCTGGAAGTCCTCGTTGTTCCACTGTCCGAGGCCGGGGTAGAAGACCCGCCGGCCGCCGTGGCCCTCGATCTCGTCGCCGTTCCAGCGGGGATCGGCGGGCTCGTCGACCCGCTGGTAACGGGTGTCGGAGCTGAGCCGGCAGCGACCGGAGGGGGACCGGTTGTCGAGTGCGCCGTGGAGCATGTGCATCCCGAAGCACAGCACGTCGCCGGGCTCGAAGTCGGTCGTGAGCCACCGGGCCCCGTACTGGTCCTGCACCACGACCGGGTCGTCGTCGAGCCACTGGAGCCCGTCGGCGTCGGCGTCGGCCTGGAGGTAGCCGGCGTGCAGCCGCTCCGATCGGTGGCTGTCCTCGAGGAGCATCAGCGCTCCCTCCTCGCGACGGACCCGCCCGAGCGGGATCCAGCTCGAGACGATCCGGCTCGTCCCGCGGTTCATGTACGGCCCGTCGCAGTGGAACCCGCAGCCCTCGCCCGGCCGGACGAACCGCGGCCAGCGGAAGTCGAACGAGCGGACCGGACCGTCGAGCAACGCCGTGTGCACGGCGAGCAGATCCGGATGCTCGGTGACGGCGAGGTAGTGGTAGCCGTTGCGGACGCTGTCGGAGAAGGCACGCAGGTTCGCGTGGCCGACCGCGTGGCGGTCGCCGGCGATCGCCTCGTCGATCGGGTGGCGATCGTCGACTTCACCGAGGATCGCGAACTTGGTCAGCACCTCGTGGCGTGCCGCGAGCACGACGTCGGCGGGCAGCAGGCCCCGGAAGAACAGGTGGCCGCGCGCAGCGAGCCGTTCCCGGAGGGCGTCGGCGTCGCCGAGCAGGTGGTTGGCGGGTTCGAGGTCGCCGAACCGGTCGGCGGTGGTCGGGACGGCGTATCCGTTGGCGGTGAGCTGCATGGTGACGTTCGGTGCGTGCCAGAGTCGGGACGTGGACGCGCCTCACAGTCTGCCGCCTTCGCGCCTCGATGCGCTCCACGGGCTGCTCGACCTCGATCGCCTCGCCGAGATCGGTGTCGATCGCGGTGCGACGGCGCTCGCCGACGGCGCCGACGCGCTGACCTGGGCCGAGGTCCACGACGCAGTCGCCCGCCTGAGCGGCGCGATCGTCGCCGCCGGCGTCGCCCCCGGTGACCGGGTGGCGGTGCACATGCGCAAGTCGGTGTGGTCGTTCGTGACCGTGCACGCCGTCGTCCGCGCCGGTGGCGTGATGGTGCCGCTCGACCCGATGGCGCCGCCCGGGGCCGTGCGGCGCGTGCTCGCCGAGGCGTCGCCCACGATCCTCGTCAGCGACGCTGCGGCCCGCGTGCTCGCGGAGGTCGTGGCCGACGCGTCGGTCGAGACGCTCGTTCGGCGCGGTGCGCCGATCGACCCCGTGGACGGTGTCCGCGTCATCGGCTGGGGCGACGCACTGGGTCACGAGCCGGCCCCACCCGCCGAGGTGGGCGGCGACGCCGCCGCCTACATCATCTTCACGTCCGGTTCGACCGGCCGCCCGAAGGGCATCGTGCACACCCATGCGAGCGCCCTCGCCTACGCTCGGCGGGCGGCGGCGACCTACGGGATCGGCCCGTCCGACGTGCTCGCCAACATCGCGTCGCTGCACTTCGACCAGTCGACGTTCGAGCTGTACGCCGGACCACTCGCCGGGGCCGAGGTCCTCGTGATCCCCGACGCCGTCCTCCGGTTCCCGGCGAGCGCGACCGAGCTGATCGAGCGGTTCGGGGTGACGGTCGTCTACACGGTGCCCTACGTGCTCCGGCAGTTCGTCGATCGGGGCGCGCTCGACCAGCGAGACCTGTCGTCCGTGCGCTGGATCAAGTTCGGCGGGGAGGTGTACCCGCCCGGCGAGCTCGCGGCGCTGCGGGCGGCCGTTCCGAGCGCTCGGCTGTCCAACGTGTACGGCCCCGCCGAGGTCAACCAGTGCACCCATCACCACCTCGCCGACGGCCGGCAGGATGCGCCCGTCCCGATCGGGCGGCCGTGGTGGGGGACCGACGTCCGGGTGTGCGACCGCGACGGGTCGGTCGTGGCGGTGGGCGACCCCGGCGAGCTGTGGGTGGCCACGCCGACGATGATGGTCGGCTACTGGCGCCGGCCCGAGCTGACCGCGGCGTCGGTCGTGGAGCGCGACGGTCGCCGCTGGTACCGCACCGGCGACCTCGTGCGGTGGTCCCACGGCGACCTCGAGTTCCTCGGCCGCGACGACCACCAGGTCAAGGTGCGTGGCCAGCGCGTCGAGATCGAGGCGGTCGAGGCCGCGCTCGCCGACGTCTCGGGCGTCGTCGAGGCCGGCGTCGTCGCGATCGATCCGGGCGACGCCGGCACGCTCGACCTCGTCGCGGCGGTGATCGTCGACGGCGACCTCGACCCGGTGTCGGTGCGCGCCGAGCTCGGTCGGCGCCTCGGACCCGCTGCGGTCCCCACCCGAATCGTCGCGGTCGACCGGCTCCCGCGGACGAGCAATGGCAAGGTCGACCGAGGCGCGGTCCGCGAAGCGCTGTTGAATGGTGTGGTCGAGACCGACCCATCCGACCCGAACCCGAGCCGATGACCACCGACCACCGCACCGCCCTCACCGACGAGCTGATCGCCTTCATCCACGACGAGGTGGCGACCGCCGACGACCCGATCGACCGCGACACCGACCTCCTCCTGACCGGACTGGTCGACTCCCTGGGCGTCATCCGGATCGTCAACTGGATGGAGGACCGCCTCGCGATCGAGATCCCGCCGACCGACGTCGTGCTCGACAACTTCCAGTTCGTGTGGCAGATGATCGAGTACGCCGCTCGCCGCGGGGCGGTCGCCGCCGCGTGAGCGCCGCGCCGGACCCGGTGGCGACCGAGGTCTCGCTCGGCCCTCGCATCGTCTCCCGCCACGCGCTCACCCCGACCCAGCGCGACATCTGGGCGGCGCAGCGGCTGCACCCGACCACGCCGCTCGCGAACATGGGCAAGCGGCACCGCATCGCGGGCGACCTCGACCCCGACCTCCTGGCTGCTGCGTTCGATGCGGTGGTCGCGGCGTCGCCGGTGCTGCGATCGGTGTTCGCGAGCGACGAGCGCCGCGTGCTCGCCGAGCCACCACGAACCACGGAGATCGTCGCGTGCGACCTCGACGACCTCGATCGCTGGTGCGACGACCGGATCGCGACGCCGATCGACGTCACCGGGTGCTGCTACGACTCCGTGATCCTCCGCCACGCCGACGACGACTGGACGTGGTGGCTCGACCTCCATCATCTCGTGACCGACGCCTGGTCGTCGGCGGTCGTGTTCGGCGCGACGGCGACGGCGTACGAGCGCCTGTCCCTCGGCGCCACCCCCGCCGAGCTCGATGCCGAGGCGCTCGGCATCGTCGACCTGGCCGACGTCGTCGTCGAGCCCGACCCGGGCGATCCGGCCGCCCAGCGCCGGGCCGCCGCCTGGGCCGCCGACGCCGAGCGGTGGGGTGAGACGCAGCCGTTCGGCCCGTACGGCCCGCGAGGGCCGCGGACGACCGAGGTCGACCGCTTGCGGGTCCCGGTCGAGGCGAGCGCGCTCCGGTCGGCGCTCGGCGCGCGCTACCGATCGGTCAGCGAGGAGTTCTCGCTGCTCGGCGTGCTCGCCGCCGTCGTCGGAGCGCTGGCCGCCCGCGCCGAGGGGCGCACGTCGATGTCGGTCGGCATCCCCGTCCACCACCGCACGGGTCGCCGAGCGCCGCGGGTGGTCGGCCCGCTGATGGAGATCGTCCCGCTCCGCTTCGAGCTGTGCGCCGACGACACCTTCGCGACCCTGATCGAACGGGTGCAGATCGCGCTGATCGACGTGCTCAAGCGCGCTCGCCCGGGCGAACGTCCGCCCGGCGACGTCGACGTCGTCGTCAACGTGCTCAACGCCCGCTACGGCTCCTTCGCCGGCCTGCGGGCGCACACCGAGTGGATGCGCTCGGGTCACGTCGAGCCCGGTCACGTCCTCCGGCTCCAGGCCTACGACTACGGCGACGACCTCCACGTCGAGGCCGACGTGCAGCGCGCCCTGAGCGACGCCGGTTGGCAGCGGGCGCTCCCGGGACACGTCGGCCGGCTGCTGGCGGCCGCGATCGGTGAGCCCGACCGCCCGATCGGGGAGATCGGGCTCCTCACCGACGACGACCTCGCGGCCCTGGCCGGATTGAACCCGCCGATCGAACCCGGAGGAGCGCGGCGCGACGTCGCTGCCCACGAGCTGGTCCGCGAGCGACTCCGCAGCGACCCCGATGCGGTCGTCGTCGATCACGGCGGTCGAACCTGCGATGCCAAGACCTTCGACGCGCTCGCCGACCGGTTCGCAGCGGCGACCCTGCGGCACGGGACCGACGGCGTCCGCGTCGGTCTCCGACTGCGCCGCAGTGCGGAGCTGCTCGCCGCCGTCCAGGGCACGCTGCGCGCCGGCGCCTCGTTCGTCATGCTCGACCCCGACGACCCGGCCCGCCGGCACGACGACATCGCGCGCGACGCCGCGCTCGCCGCCGTCGTCGACGACGTCGACGCGTTCTGCGCCGACGTCGACGCCTGCGACCTCGACCGTCTCGCTGCACTCGACCTCGACGGTGATCCCGACCTCGACCGCGAGGCCTACCTGCTCTACACGTCGGGCTCGACCGGGGCACCGAAGGGCGTGCCGATCAGCCGGCGCGGCCTCGCCGACTACCTCGCGTTCGCCGTCGACGCCTACGTGACGGGGCGGGGGATCGACGGCTCCGACCTGGTGATGCCGTTCCACTCGCGGACGGTGTTCGACCTGACGATCACCTCGATGTTCTTGCCGATGCTGGTCGGCGGGCTCACCGTCGTCGTCGACGGCGAAGGCGTCGAGGCGCTGTCGGCGGTGGCGGCCGACGACCGCATCACGATGCTCAAGGCGACGCCGTCGCAGCTCGAGGTGCTCACCCGCATGACCCAGCGACGCAGCGCGATCCGCACCGTGATCGTCGGCGGCGAGGCCTTCCGGCGTCCCGTGGCGGTGGCCTTCGCCGAGCGGTGCGACCCCGGCGTCGCGATCTTCAACGAGTACGGGCCCACCGAAGCGGTCGTCGGTTGCATGATCCACCGCTTCGACCCGGCGGTCGACTGCGGCGCCGACGTCCCGATCGGCACCGCCTGTCCGGGCGCGGAGGTCGACGTGCTCGATCAGTGGGGCAACCGGGCGCTGCCGGGAGCGTGGGGTGAGCTGCTCGTGCGCCGGCCCGGGATGGCCGAAAGGTACCTCCACAGGCCCGATCTCACCGCGGCTCGATTCGTCGATCGGCCGGGCGACGACGGCGGGGCGTGGTACCGGACCGGCGACCGCGCTCGCCTCGAGCGCCCGGGTGTGCTCGTCTACGGCGGCCGCGACGACGACCAGCTCAAGGTGGGCGGTGTTCGCCTCGAGCCGGGTGAGGTCGAGTCGGCCCTCGTCGCCCACCCGAGGATCGACAACGCCGTCGTCCGGCTCTGGCGCCACCGGCCCGGCGCCGTGCGCCGCTGCGTCCGGTGCGGTCTCGGCGACGACGTGCCGGGGGTGACGATGGATGCCGACGAGGTGTGCTCGTCGTGCCGGCAGTTCGACCAGGTCGCGCCGCAGGCCGCCCGGTGGTTCCGCGACGACGACGATCTCGCCGCTCGGCTGGACTCCGCGCGCGCCCGACGAGGCGGCGAGTACGACGCCCTCCACCTGCTGTCCGGCGGCAAGGACTCCACCTACGCGCTGTACCAGCTGGTGGCGCGCGGGTGGCGCGTCCACGCCCTCACCCTCGACAACGGCTACATCGCCGACGGTGCGATCGACAACGTCCGCCGCACCTGCGCCGACCTCGGCGTCACGCACGACTTCGTCCGGACCGACGCGATGGCCGACATCTTCCGCGACAGCCTCGATCGCTACGCGAACGTCTGCAACGGCTGCTACAAGACGATCTACACGCTCGCGATCGCACGGGCCCGCGAGCTCGGCATCCCCACGATCGTGACCGGGCTGTCGCGCGGCCAGTTCTTCGAGACCCGTCTCGTCCCGCACCAGTTCGCCTCGGGACGCTTCGACGCCGAGGCGATCGACGCCACGGTCCTCGAGGCGCGACGTGTGTACCACGCCACGCGCGACGCGGTGACCGAGCTGTTGCCCGAGCAAGCGGTCTTCGCCGACGACGACCCGCTCGGCGAGATCGAGTTCGTCGACTTCTATCGCTACGTCGACGTCGACCTCGACGAGCTCTACGACTTCCTCGACCGGCGGGCACCGTGGGTGCGCCCCGCCGACACCGGGCGATCGACCAACTGCCTGGTCAACGACGTCGGGATCTGGGTGCATCGCCGCGAGCGCGGCTACCACAACTACGCCGAGCCATACAGCTGGGACGTCCGCCTCGGGCACAAGACCCGCGCCGGTGCGCTCGACGAGCTCGACGACGACATCGACGAGGCGTCGGTCCGGCGCATGCTCGCCGAGATCGGCTACGAGCCCAAGACCGGCGAGGTGTTGACCGCCTGGTACGAGACGACCGACGGCACCGACCTCGATCCCGGCGAGCTGCGCGCGCACCTCCGGGAGCTGATCCCCGAGCGGTCCATCCCGGGTGCGTTCGTGCGCATCGACGAGGTGCCGCTCGCGGCGAGCGCCAAGGTCGACGTCGACGCCCTGCCGGCGCCCCGCCGGTTCCACCGGTCGGGGACCGAGTCGGTGCCGCCGACCGGCGACCTGGAGGTCCGGCTGGTCGCGATGTGGGCCGACGTGCTCGGCGTCGACGCGGTGGGGGTCACGGACGACTTCTTCGATCTCGGCGGGGCCTCGCTCGCCGCGCTCGAGGTCGTCGCGCGCGTCGACGACGAGCTCGACGTCGACCTGCCCGACGCCGCGCTGTTCCGCCACCGGACGATCGCCGAGCTCGCCGCCGAGATCGATCGGCGCCGGAGCGGCGGCGCTGATCGGTCGCTGCCGACGACCGCGATCCCGCGTCTCGACACCGGCCGGCCCGTGCCGCTCTCCGCGGGCGAGGAGGCGATGCTGCTCGAGCACCTCGCCGACCCCACCGACATCCGGTACAACGTCGCGCGTCACTACACGATCCGCGGCACCCTCGAACCGGCCCGCCTCGCAGCGGCGATCGAGACGGTCGTCGCGCGCCACGGCCCGCTCCACACCGCCTTCGACCGCGACCGCACGGTCCTGCCGGCCGCCGAGGCGATCAGGTTCCGGTCCCTGGCGACCAGCGGCGCCGACGGGGACGACGACGGCGACGCCGCTCGCCGCGAGTCGATCGATGCACTCGCCGGCGAACCGTTCGACCTGCGCCGCGGGCCGCTCGTCCGCGTCGACGTCGGTGAGCGGACGCCCGGCGTGTGGGACGTGCTCGTCGCGACCCACCACATCTCGATCGACGCCGGGACCTTCGACCTGCTCTGGTACGAGATCGGCGAGGCCTACGCCGGCCGAACCCTCCCGGAGCTGCCGGTCACCGCGGCGGAGCACGCCGACTGGCAACGCAGGAGCGCCGGCCGGCACGCCGAGTTCTGGTCGGAGCAGCGGGGCGCGCTCGACCCCGAGCCCGTCGCGCTCGACGCACCCGACGAGCCGGAACCCGACGGCTACCTGCACCGGGTGGCGAGCCTGACACCCGCCGAATTGCACGATGGGCCCGGCACCACGCCGTTCGCGACGTCGCTGGCGGCCGCGGCGGTCGTGCTGGCCCGCTGGTCGCGCAGCGGGAGGATCGAGATCGGCGTCACCGCGTCGACGAAGGACCACCGCGACGCACGCCCCCTGATCGGGTACTACCTCAACTCGCTGCCGCTCGGGATCGAGGTCCCGAGCCACGGCGTGCTCGCCGACGTGGCGCACCGGGCCAGCGCCACGGTCGGCCGTGCGCTCGAACACCGCACCTACCCGTTCGCGCAGATGGTCCGCGACGCGCGTCGTCTCGGGGAGCGGGAGCCGTCGATCGCCCACATGCTCGCCTACGAGGAGCTCGCACCGGCCGAGTTCGCGGGGATGCCCGCCGAGCACCGCATCCTCGCCTCGGGGACGTCGGTGACCGAGCTGACGTTCTTCGTCCAGAAGCGATCCGACTCGGTCCGCCTCGGGCTGGAGTACCGGGGGAGCGCGGTCGGCGCCGAGGCGGCCGAGGCGCTGCTGCACGACTTCGGGCGCGCGCTCGACACGATGTGCCGCGACCCGGCGACGCCGATCGCGTCCGTCTGGGTCGACGACGAGCAGCCGGATCTCGTCGGTCCGCCGCTTCCCGAGCAGCTCGAACCGGTCGTCCGTGAGCTCGTCGCGTGGGCCGAGCGCACGCCGGACGCGGCTGCGGTCGTGGCCGCCGGCGACACGACGACGTACGCCTCGCTCGTCGAGCGGGCGTGCGGTGTGGCCGACGCGCTCGTCGCATCGGGGCGGCGACCGGAACGGGTCGGCGTCGCCGTCCACCGCACCGGCGACCTCCTCCCGGCGATCGTCGGCGCGATGCTGTCGGGCAGCGCGTACGTGCCGCTCGACCCGTCGCTCCCCGCCGGTCGCCTCCGCGAT
>CBFCWS010000089.1:0-9790 GCA_965601765.1 uncultured Ilumatobacter sp.
ACCGTGTGACCGCACCCCGAGAGTGACGCTCCGTCGAGAGCCGTCGAGAGCCGTCACGAACCGTCACGGAGCGGCACCGGCGGCCGGGGCGGGTCAGGCGTCGCCCGGCCAGCGCAGCGTGGCCATCGTGTCCACGTACCGTGGCCGGTGTTCCGCGAGCCATTCCTCGAGCTCTGCGTCACGATCGGGTGTGAGGCACAGGCGGCGGCGGACGACCTCGACGGGATCGGTCGACTCGTACTGCGCCCGGTCGCGCTCCCAGCGTCGGTGCTCGGGTCGGAGACCCAGCGCGGTGGCGATCTCGACGATGTCGAGGTCGCTCGGCCCGTCCGGTCGCCGGATGCCCCAGAAGTGCTCCCACGCGTCGGCCCAACCCGACAGCGGGTGCCGGATCGGCATCTCGACGACCACGGCCAGGCGCGCCCGACCCGTCAGGGCGACGAGGAACGGCACCGGGTCGGCGACGTTGTACATCACGTGGTGACAGACGACGAGGTCGACGATCGGCGCGTCGGGTGCGACGTCCGGCCACGCACCGAGGATCGTGCGGTGCGAGAGACCACGAGCGGCGGCGGTCTCGGCGAAGAGGGCGAGCATGTCGCTGTTCGTGTCGACGCCGCACACCTCGGTGGCGTCCGGAGCGAGCGGGATCGAACCGCGGCCGCCGCCGCAACCGACGTCGAGGACGGTCCCCCCGGTCGGTGGCAACACCTCGCGCGACCATTCCAGCGACGGCGTGTCGGCGCCGTCACCGGTGTCGAGCGGGCCGTCGAGCGCGAAGCGGGCCGGATCGTGGGCCCAGGGCGAGACCGGCGCCTGGGCGAGGACGTGCTCGGGGATGCCCCACCCGGCGACCTGCTCCGCCCAGCGCTCCGCCGCAGCGATCACGACCGTCTCACGCCGTGATCAGGATCGGGAGCTCCCGCGGGCCACGGATCTGGCCGACGCTCCAGCGCACGTCGCCGGCGAGCTCGAACGACGGGAACCGGCCGATGAACTCCTCGATCGCCGTCCTGAGCTCGAGTCGGGCGAGGTTGGAGCCGACGCACCGGTGGATGCCGAGCCCGAACGCAGCGTGACGGTTGGCAGCGCGATCGATCACGAACTCGTCCGCACGATCGAACGCGGCCGGGTCGCGGTTGGCGGCGGGGAACGGGAGGAGCACCCACTCCTCGGCCTTCATCGGGCATCCGTGGAAGTCGTGGTCGTCCTGCACGAGCCTCGCCATCGTCACCGGTGCGTACGCCCGCAGGAACTCCTCGAGAGCGAACAGCATCACCTCGGGCTCGCTGCTCAGGCGTGCGAGGTCGCCGGGGTGCGTGGCCAGGTGCCAGATCGACGAGCCGATCGCGCTCCACGTCGTGTCGATCCCTGCGATCAGCAGGAGCACGATCGTCCCGCGGACGTGCTCCTCGGCGAGCGGGCGGCCGTCGAGCTCCGCGTCGAGCATGTACGTCGTCAGATCGTCGCGCGGGTCGGCCCGATGGTCGGCGATCTGATCGCTCAGGTAGTCGAACAGCGGGCCGAACGCCTCGACCCGCTCGGCGACCGGGAGGTCGACGTCCTCGAGCGCCGTGTGGACGAACGAGCGGAACAGCTCCTCGTCCTCGGGCGGGAAGCCGAGCATGCGGGCGATGACGTCGACCGGGATGCTCTGCGCGTACTGCACGGCGGCGTCGACGACGCTCTCACCCGGGGTGACGTCGCCCATCCGGTCGAGCAGATCGCGGCAGAGCCGGCGGATCTCGGGTTCCCACGGCGCGATCGCCTTCGGCGAGAACGCGGGCAGCAACAGCCGGCGCGCGACCGCGTGGAAGGGCGGATCGCTCGTGATCGGCGGGGCCGGGCCGACCGGCGCCGGGATGAGCGGGCGACCGTTCGCCACGACGACGCCACGGCTGCTGAAGTGGTCGGTGTCGTAGGCGACCTCGGCGACCAGGTCGTGGGTCAGCGGCGCCCACATCCCGCCGTATCGGTCCGACCTCGCGATCGGACACCCCGAGTCGCGGAGCTCGTCCCAGATCTCGTGGGCCCGTTCGTTGTACTCGGGGTCGGCGTGGTCGAGATCGGTGGCCCAGTCGGCGACGGGTCCGTGGAGCGAGCTCACGACTCGGGTCCCTCGTGCAGCACGACCGCGTACTCGGGGCAGTTGGCCACGGCGAGCCGCGCCTTGTCGGCGAGCTCGGCGGGCACCGAGCCGTCGCCGCGCACGACGGCGGTGCCGATGTCGTCGACGTCGAACAGCTCGGGGGCGAGCGCATAGCACCGGTTGTGCCCCTGGCAACGATCGGCCAGCACCTCGACTCGCATGACCGGAGCGTACGGCAGCGACCGGCGGCGCTCACGGTCGGGAAACCCCTTCGGCGCCCCACCCGGCAGATTCGCGCGCAGGTAGCCTGCTCACGAGTGCTGGCCAACATCATCACCGATGCGACCGATTGGCTCGCCGACTTCTCCGCCAACTGGTGGTTCCTGATCATCATCTTCGTGGTGTCGTTCTTCGATTCGGTCGTCCCGATCGTGCCCAGCGAGACGATGGTGATCATCGGTGGCGTCGCCGCCGGCCAGGGCGATCAGAGCCTGATCCTCGTGATCCTCGCCGGGGCGAGCGGCGCGTTCCTCGGCGACAACACGGCGTACCTCATCGGTGACCGCCTCCGCGACCGCGTCCTCCGCTACGCCGACGCCCGCCCGAGGTCCGCCGAGCGTCTCGACTGGGCCGACCACCAGATCCGCAAGCGCGGCGGGTTGCTCCTGATCACCGCTCGCTTCATCCCGATGGGCCGGACGGCACTGACGGTGTCGTCGGGGATCACCCGACAGCCGAAGAAGTGGTTCATCGGCTGGATCACGGCGGCGGTGATCATCTGGGCGAGCTACGCCGCACTGCTGGGGTACGTCGGCGGCCGCGCCTTCAAGGACAACCACACCGTCGCGTTCCTGGTCGCGTTCGCGACCGCCGTGACCGTCACGATCGTCATCGAGATCGTGCGCCACTACCTGGGCAAGCGCAAGCACCCGGCCCAGGTCGAGACCGCGAGCTGAGCCGCGCCGGTTGGACGTCGCGTGGCATCGGTCGCCAACATGTCGCCATGCGTGTCTCCGAAGCCGTCGACCGGCGAGCGTCGATCCGCCAGTTCCTCCCCGACCCGGTCGACGACGCCGTCCTCCGGGATCTCCTGACCGCCGCCTCGCGGGCACCGAGCGGGGGCAACCTGCAGCCGTGGCGCATCTACGTCGTCAACGGCGAGTCGATGGCCCGGTTCCGCGAGTACATCGCCGACCAGCCGATCGGGGAGGGCGAGTACGACATCTACCCGCCCGATCTGTGGGAGCCGTACCGCACGAACCGGTTCGCGCTCGGCGAGCAGATGTACGCCACGATCGGCATCGGTCGCGACGACAAGGCCGGTCGGCTCGCGCAGTTCGCCAAGAACGGCGACTTCTTCGGCGCGCCGGCGGCGTTGTTCTGCTTCATCGACCGCAATCTCGGCCCGCCCCAGTGGTCCGACCTGGGCATGTTCCTCCAGACGTTCATGCTCCTCGCCCAGGAGGCGGGGATCGACACGTGCCCGCAGGAGTACTGGTCGGTCCGCCACGCCGCCGTCCGGCACTTCGTCGGCGCCCCGGACGAGGAGCTGCTGTTCTGCGGCATGTCGATCGGCCACGCCGACCGCTCGGCGGCGATCAACACCCTGCGCAGCGAACGCATGCCGCTCGACGACTGGGCGACCTTCGTCTGACGGCAGGAGCGGCACCGGCTTCGCGACCTGTGCGCCCGGGGTACGCTGCGAGATGGCGAGGATGACGGCATGGATGTGAGTGTGATGTTCCGGCAGGCCGTCGACGCGGCGATCGAGTTCCCGATCGTCACGAGCTTCACGTCGATCGGCCCGGCGATCCGTCGTCGGCTCGACGGCTGGACACCGCTCGGCGACTACGATCTCACCGGCAAGGTCGTCGTCCTCACCGGAGCGACATCCGGGCTCGGTGCTGCCGCGGCCGACCGCTTCGCCGGGCTCGGTGCCGACCTGGTCATCGTCGGGCGCGACCGCGAGCGGACCGAAGCATCGGCGGCGTCCCTCGGCGAGCTCGGCGCCGGCGAGGTCACCGCAGTGATCGCCGACATGGGCGAGCTCGCCGACGTCGGAACCGCGGCCGAGACCATCCTCACCCGGTACCCGGTCGTCCACGTGTTGGTGCACAACGCCGGTGCGCTCGTCGACGAGCGGCGGACGACGTCCGCCGGCCACGAGGCGACGGTCGCCAGCCAGGTGTACGGGCCCCACCTGCTGACCCGGAAGCTGCTGCCGGCCCTGCGGGCGGCCCGTCCCGGACGGGTGCTGACGATGTCGAGCGGCGGGATGTACACCGCCGATCTCGAGATCGCCGACCTGGAGATGGACGCCGACTCCTACACCGGCACGCAGCAGTACGCCCGCGCCAAGCGCGCGCAGGTGGCGCTGGCCGAGAAGTGGGCGGCCCGCGTCGACACCGGCGAGGTGGTGTTCCACACGCTCCACCCCGGGTGGGCCGACACGCCCGGGGTCGAAGATGCGCTCCCCGGATTCCACCGCGTGCTCGGCCCGGTGCTCCGCTCGGCCGAGCAGGGCGCCGACACGCTCGTGTGGCTCACCTGTGACGACGAGGCGCTCACGTCGTCGGGCGACTTCTGGCTCGACCGCCGACGCCGCACGACGCATCGGCTCCCGAGCACGAAGCGCAGCGACACCCCGGAGCGGCGCGCCGAGCTGTGGGCGCACGTCGAAGCCCAGCTCGGTCAGTGACCGCTCAGTAGCCGATCCTGTCGCGGAAGCGGCCGGCGCCGATCACCGACACCGCCGGGTCGAGCCGGTCGCGGAGGCCACGGTCGGAGGTGACGACGGTGAGGTCGTCGGCCCGGTGGTCGTGCGACGCGACGAGCCCGGCGATCGTGTCGTCAGCGGCGTCGCGACCACGACGGGCCGACTCGACGATCGTCAGGTTGCCGCCGGCGAGCAGGGACGTCTCGGGGGCGAGCGGTGCATCGAAGACGACGACGACGTCGTCGTCGTGGGTTCGACACCACTCCGCCACGCACTGGGCGAAACGCCCGTGCGCAGCCGGCCGATCGTTCCACCAGCCGTCGGGCCGGGACCCGATCACGTTGTTCCCGTCGACGATCCACCGCACACCCCGAGTGTGTCAGGACGCTCGAACGGTGCGGCGTCCGGGCCGTCGAGGCACGCGAGACCTTCGAGTCGAGGGAATCCGACCGAGCGGTGAGGCTGCGACGGTCAGGCGCGGTCGTCGTCGACGTCGCCCTTGACGCGATCGGCGATCGCCCAGGCACCCGGGAGCAGCAGGCCGGCGATGACGGCCTTGAAGACGTCGCCCACCAGGAACGGGGTGACGCCGAGCGACAGCGCACTCGTCTCGCCGGCGGCCGCCGCGAAGGGGACGTCGAGGGAGTGGGCCAACCAGCTCGCTCCGAAGGCGTAGATCACGATCGAGCCGGCGAGGAACGCCGGGATCGCGGTGACGACCCGACGGTCCTGTCCCTGCTCGGACATCCATCCCACGAGGCCTGCGGCGACGATGAAGCCGACGAAGTACCCGGCGGTCGCACCCGTGGTGACGCTCCAACCGCCTTCGCCACCCGAGTAGAACGGCAGACCGATCGCCCCCAGTGCCACGTAGAGGAACTGCGACGCCGCGCCGCGGCCGGCGCCGAGCGCACCGCCGGCGAGCAGCACGGCCAGCGTCTGACCCGAGATCGGCACCGGCGTGAAGCCGAGCACGATCTCGAACTGCGCTGCGGCCGCGGTGAACAGTGCGAACCCCACCACCAGAGTGGCATCGCGCAGTCGGTGCTGGGGCAACAGATCGGCGAGGGTGGTCGGCGGGCGGGCGACGATCGTTGTCATGGCCCGATTCTTGCCGGTGCCGAGCACCTGATGAAAGTGGGAACGGCGAGTCGTGCGAGAAAATCAGTTCGAGCGGAACGAGTCGACGGTCGCCGCGATGGCCTCACCAGGGTCGGTCGTCCGGAAGGCGAAGCGTTCGTCGAACTCGCTGCTGTCGACCTGCCAGGGTCGGGCGAACTGGGGACGGACCGATCGCAGCTCGCGCAGCATCGGCGAGACCAGCCCGGCGACCCGGAGCATCGACGACCCGATCACGCCGATCCCGACCGGTTTCGCGAGGTGTTCGTTCACCGCGGTGAGCATCTCGCGCTGGGTCGCGGTCGTCGTCGCCGGCAGGATCCAGATCCGCCCGTCGGCGTCCGGGTCCTCGACGAGCTCGGCGATCGCCCGCCCGGCGTCGGGCAGGTAGACGTAGGCGTGCGGCTGATCGAGATCGAACAGCGCGCGCATGCGCTTGCCGGCGACGCCGGGCCGGATGCCGGTCGCGTACAGCGCCGAGCTCGTCGCACCCGGACCGAAGAAGTCCGACAGCCGGGCGATCGTCACCCGCAGCTCGCCGGCGCGGTGGCGGGCCAGCAGCCGCTCGCCGATCCGTCGGCGCAGTGCGCCCTTGGCGTCGGTGGCATGCTCCGGTGACCGCTCGTCGATCGGGCCGGTCGCCGGCGCGTACATGTAGAGGTTGTCGACGAGGAGGAACCGCGCCCCCGCGGCAGCGGCGGCGTCGGCGGCTCCGTCCACGAGATCGCTGAGCTCCGCCTCCCAGCGCGGGTACGGCAGGTTGGCGGCCATCACGACCACTCCGGCCCCCTCGACCGCTGCGGCGGTCGCGTCGGCGTCGACGAGGTCGGCGCCGCGCCGGGTCAGGTCGCCCGGTCCGCCGGTCGCGACCGCGTCGGTCGGTGCCACGCCGGTGCGGGTCACCGCGATCACGTCGTGTCCGGCCGCGATGCACGCGTGCACGATCGCTGCGCCTGCCGACCCACCGGCACCGAGGACGGCCACCGACTCGCGGCGACCGCTCGACTGCTCCGCCAGATCGTGCTCGGGCCCGATCGCCGGATCAGGCGTCGCGACCGTCGTCGTGTCCGTCGTCGTGTCCGACGATGCGCCGGACGGTGTGTCGGACGGTGTCGCGGTCATGGTTGCTCCTGTCGGTCGAGGCGTGGACGTTACGCCATCGACGACTCGGGCCACCTCTCGGTCGTCGAGGCGATGCGCAGCCCGTCGGCTGTCACCACCGCGTTCGGTCGTGGGCGACGGCGCTCGGGGGTCGGATCCACGACCTCCCCGCCACGGCCGCTCCCCCACCCCCCGGCGGCCGAGTCGGTCGCCGCGCCCCGGCACTGCGCGGGCCGTCAGCAGCCGAACTCTTCGGTGAGGTCGTCCTCGGGCTCGACCAGGCTCAACCACGAGATCTCACCCGAGTCGGCGATGAACTCCGCGACGCCGTCGGCGAAGACGATCAGCGTGCCGGGCTCGCCACCGTTGCCGGCGCCGTCCGGGGCCGGCACCGCGGTGCTGGTCGGTTCGACGTCGACCGACGCGTGATACCACTCCCGGTCGATGTCGTCGGCGTCCTTCGGCAACGGGTAGTACACGGCGTCGTCGATCACAATCACGTCGTCGGCGCACTCCTGGTCGTACTCGACGCCGGTGTACCGCTGGATCACGGCCGGCCCGATCGGCGGTTCGTCGTCGTCGGCCTCACTGCCGCCACATGCGACGACCGCCACCAGCGCCGCGAGCACGACCGTCCCCTGACGCATGCGCCGGCCGAGGGAACGCAGCTTCACCACGCGTCCGACAGTGTCACACCGACGACCGTACCCGCCAGCACCTTCCGCCGGCACGGTCCACCCGCTCCGCGTCAGCAGCGAGCACGCGCCAGGATGTGGGGATGAGCGAGCGCGCGAGGCGGCTCGGTGCCACGGCCGCGGGAACCGACGCGGCGGTGCCCGTCGCCGTCGGGACGGTGGTCCTGGTCGCACTCACGTTCGCCGTCGTCGTCCACCCGGGTCCGCTTCCCGGCGAGATCGGGTGGGTCCGGGCCTGGCAACGGCTCGGGCCTCCGATCCCAGCGGTCGCCGAGATCGTCCGGGTCACGACCGGCACGGAGGCGGCACTGCTCGCCGGGCTCGTGCCGGCGACCTGGGCGATCGTGAGGCACGGATGGCGGGGCGCCGCAGCCGCCGGCATCATCGCCGGCTCCATGCTGATCGTGCAGCCGACGACGAAGGAGATCGTGGATCGGCCACGCCCCGCCGCCTCCCAGGTCGAGGTGCGCGCCGGCAGCTCATCGGCCGGCTACCCGTCCGGACACTCGCTGAGCTCGACGGCGCTGTGGGGAGCGGTCGCCGGCGTCGCGCTGATCCACCGGCGCCGCGCGGTCGCGGCGGCTGCGACGGTGCCGATCGCGGCCAACCTGGTCGCCCCCGCGGTGCAAGGCGTGCACTGGCCGAGCGACTCGGTGGCGGGCACGCTGATCGGCGCCGGCGCGGCGCTCCTCGCCGTCGGCGTGCTGATGCCCCACCACCGCTCCGGCTGACCAGCCGCCGCTCGCAGTCGATACGGTCGGCCCCGTGGGAGCACGGGGATGACGGTCGAGCAGGTGCTCGACGACCTGGTCGCCGAACAGCGGGTCCTCGACGGGATCGTGGCCCGTCTCGACGACGCCGACTGGCGGTTGCCGACACCCAGCGCGCGCTGGACGGTGCGCGACCAGATCGCGCACCTCACGTACTTCGACCGCATGGCCGCGATCGCGATCTGCGATGCCGTCTACGCCACCGACCACTTCATCGCCCATCGCGACGAGCTGTTCGAGCTCTTCGACGACCAGCAGGCAGCCGACGAGCACACGCTGGCCCCGTTCGCCGAGCTCGACGGCCGCGACGCCCTCGCTGCGTGGCGCGCGGGGCGCGACGAGCTCGAGCGCGCCGCCCGCAAGCTCGACGAGACCACCCGGATCGTGTGGTACGGACCGTCGATGGGGTCGAAGTCGTTCCTCACCGCCCGGCTGATGGAGGTCTGGGCGCACGGACTCGACATCTGCGACGCGGTCGGATCCGAACGCGAGCCGACGGATCGCCTTCGGCACATCGCCCAGCTCGGCGTCATCACGCGCGGCTGGTCGTACGCGGTGCGCGGCGAGCAGCCTCCGGAGACCGAGGTGCAGGTCCGCCTGACCGCCCCGTCCGGCGCCGACTGGCAGTGGGGGCCCGAGGGCGCGTCCGACTCGGTCAGCGGCCCGGCGGTCGACTTCTGCGCGGTCGTGACCCAGCGGCGCCACGTCGACGACACGCGGCTCGTCGTCACCGGCGCTGCCGCCCGTGACTGGATGCGAAAGGCGCAGGCCTTCGCCGGCGGCCCGACCGAGGGCCCCTCGCCCGGCGCGCAGGTCGATCCCTGACCCGTCGCCGATCGGCCACATCCCGAGGCGACCGCAACCCGTCGCGCATACGCTGGCGGGCATGTCGGCGAGAACGTTCGTGTCGGGCGCGGTCGCCGTGCTCGCGCTGTCGGCGTGCGGCGCCGACGGCGACCCGGCCGCCAACACCGGTGAGGGTCTGTACGCCGCGAACTGTGCGTCGTGCCACGGCGCCGAGCTGGAGGGCAACAGCTCCGGGCCTCCGTTGCGATCGGTGATCTACGGCCAGGACGTGTTCGGCGACGACGAGATCCGTGCGGCGATCTCCGACGGCGTGCGCGAGCCGCGCTGGGGCATCGGCATCATGATCGCCTTCCCGCGTCTGACCGACGAGCAGCTCGACCTGCTGGTCGAGCACATCCGCGCCGAGCAGGACCGCCTCGGCCTGCTCGACGTCCGACCGTAGGGCCGAGGTCAACCGCACCGACCGCATCGGTGCGGTCGTCGAGCAGCCGAG
>CBFCWS010000090.1:0-9728 GCA_965601765.1 uncultured Ilumatobacter sp.
CGGCGCGTCGTCGACCGGGGAGAAGGCCCCGAGCTCGAGCTCGCCGATCCGGCTGTAGCGCCAGATCTCGGCATCGGCGGTGGGCAACTCGACCGATCCGAAGTCGGCCGGGTCGAGTCGGGAGGGATCGAGCACGCTCACAGCCGAAATTCTACTATCGCCATAGTGGAAATCGATACGTCCTGCCGACTGCCGGTCGCCGTCGCGCCGCAGCGCGGTCGTCGGGGCGCTCAGCTCGAGCGCTTGCGCTTGAACAGCTTGCGGAAGCGACTGGTCGTGCCGGCTTCCTGCTCGGCTGCGAGCTCTTCCTTGATCCGGTCGCCGGCGACGTTGAGGATGTCCTCGGCCTCGTCGAGGAGCGCGGCGGCCGTCCCGTCGTCGAGGCCCTGCGGTTCGGGCGGTGTCGGCGGGACGACCAGCGAACCATGGGTCCACGCGACGTCGGCGAGACGTCGTTCGAAACCGCTGCACGGCTCGGGGCATCGCCAAGGAGCATCGGGCGCCAGGTCGAGGTCGCACTTCCTCACGGTGTCACCGTTGGGGTAGGTGCGACTCTCGAAGTGCTTGCACTCGGTCCGCATCGGCATGCTCGTCATGCTACCGACGACGCCGATCCTCGGCAGGTCGACACCGCAATCCTTGTGTGGAGCCTTCGGCGCCCCTCACGGATGCGAACGTCTCCATGTCGACCCACTCGTGCGGCGGTGCGTCGCCGGTTGCTCCGCCGCGACGTCCGACGCGCTCGCCGCGACCGCGAGGTCGTCGGCGCGCACGATCAGTCGCGTCCGCTCATGCGGAGCTCGGCGTGCCGGACCCGTCGGCAGGTCGACGCCGTCAGCAGGACTCGATCGTGCCGGTGATCGTGAAGTCGACCACCGGAGCGGAGTCGTCGGGTTCGGAGCCCTGACCGGCGACGGACACGTCACCCGCATCCGACACGGTGGCCTGACCCGTCCCCTCGAACCCCGCTGCACCGGTGACGACGACCGAGACCTGGCCGCCCCCGGTCGGCGAGACCTGGAAGCCGGCGTTCTCGCCCTCGACCGTCATCGACAGATCGGTCTCGTTGGGGATGTCACACGCCGTCACGGCGCCGTCGATCGTCGTGTCCGGTGACGAGAAGGTCGCCTGGCCCGAAGCACCCTCCGCCGGGACGGTCGTCTCTGCCGGGACGGTCGTCTCTGCCGGGACGGTCGTCTCCGCCGGGACGGTCGTCTCGCCACCGTCGGCGGGCTCGGTCGTGGGGGCTCCGCCGAGCAGGCCCGTCTGCTCGAGCCACTCGGCGGCCACGTCGTCGGACTCGCGCAGTTCGATGTCGGTCTCGGTGTTCCAGGCGAGGAGATCGTCGGTGGTGATCTGCGCGCTCATCTGGTTGATCAGGTCGGCCAGCGGCTGGCCGTAGGCGTCGAGCACCGACGTGACGATGATCGGCGCAATGTTCTGGGCCGGGTGCAGCCCGAGGTCGTCCTCGAGCACCTTGAACCCCTGTTCGGTGATCTGCGGGGCGGTCGTGTTCCACACCACCGCATCGACTTCCTCGGCGGCGAGCGCCTCGCCGAGCAGCGGTCCGAACTCGAGCGTCACCGTCTCGGCGAACTCCAGCCCGTAGACCTCGGGATCGGTGTAGCCGATGAAGCACTGCGGTCGCTCGAAGCACTGCGCCGATGCGCCGAACACGTACTCGCCGGGCGGCACCTCGGAGATCGCATCGATCGGCTCGTCGCCGCGTACGACGAACGCGTCGCCGTCGACGGCGGGCGAGCAGTCGAGCAGGGTCGCACCGATGTCGGCGTACAGCGGCTCGATGACAGCGGTCACCTCGTCGGGATCCGACGAGGTCGCTACGTCCGGGGCGAGCTCGGTCTGCGAACCACCGATGTAGTCGATGATCAGGTCGAGGTCGCCGTTCCGGATGCCGTCGATCGCCTCCGTGCGGAACCCCGCCGGGGTGAGGATCTCAACGTCGTAGCCGTTGGCCCCGAGGAACTGCCCGTACACCTCGGCGATCGTGATCGACTCGCTGAAGTCCTGGCCACGAACCCGGATCGTCGGCCCGTCACCGGGAGCCGCCGGCGTGTCCGCTCCCGCTGCGGTCGTCTCGCTCGCGTCCTCGGCAGCGGTCGTCTCGGTGGTGTCCTCGGCCGCGGTCGTCTCGGTCGCGTCGTCCGCAGCCTCGTCCGCTTCGGTGGCGGCGTCGTCGTCATCGTCGTCTCCGCACGCAGCGGCGACGAGACCGAGTGCGACGACCGGGGCCAGAGCTCGCACGAGCATCCGCCGGCGGGGGTTGGGGGTGTGCGTCATCATGATGTTTCTCCTCGTTGGCGGGCGAGGCGCCGTACTCCATGTGGGAGCACGAGCCGTTCCAGCAGGACGAATGTGAGCGCCGTCAATGCGGCGAGGCCACCGATGAGGATGACCCCACCGACGACCAGCGTGGTGTTGTTCTGACCGAACCCGTCTCGAACATAGCGCCCCAGACCGTCTCCGCCCAGGAATGCCCGGATGGGCTCGGTCGCGACGACCTGGATCGCAGCGACGCGCACGCCGGCGATCACCACCGTCGCAGCCAGAGCGAGCTCCACCCGAGCGAGGATCGAGCGCTCGCGATAGCCGAGCGCACGGGCCGCGTCCACGGCCCCCGGCGGCACCTCGCGGATCGCGGTGTAGGTCGTCAGGTAGATCGGCACGAGGGCCAGGAGCAGCAGCGCGATGAAGATCGGCCATGGCTCGAAGCCCCACCCGTTGCGCAGGGACCACGGCAGCAGGAGCGCTGCGATCGCGAAGGTCGGGATCGCACGGCTGATGCTCACCGCCCACGTCGACGACACCTCGCCGCGACGCAGGTGGGCGAGGATCGCGGCGCTGGGCACGGCGATCGCCGTCGCGACGACGGTGACCGCCGTGCACAGCACGACCGTGTCCCAGAGCGAGGCGAGGATGCCGTTCGGGCCGGTCCAGGTGTCGAGGTCGAACAGCCACTCCCACAGGCCGATGTCGCGCCGCACGGCGGCCTGCCTCGGCGAACCGTCGGTGCGCACCGCTCCGCTCACGACGCCGCCCGCCTGCGCCGGGTCCACGGGGTGAGCAGCGCGGTCAGAACGAGCAGCAGCGCGTCGAGGGCGAGGGCGAGGACGATCGACAGCGACGCGCCGACGGTCATCGGGGTCCAGAAGGCACGGCGGAGACCGCTGAAGATCAACCGGCCGAGCCCGCCCTGGCCGATGATCGCGGCAACCGTCACCAGGCCGACCGTCGACACCGTCGCGATCCGGACTCCGGTCATGATGTACGGCATGGCGAGCGGGAGGTCGACGGTCAGCACCCGTCGTGACGGGCTCAAGCCCATGCCGTCGGCGGCGTCGCGCACGCTGGCCGGCACGGCGTTGAACCCGGCGACGGTGTTCGTCACGAGGATCAGCAGGGTGTACCCGGCGAGGGGCAGCACGGCCGTGATCAGCGACAGATTGCCGAAGACCGGTGCCAGCAGTGCGAACAGCGCGACGCTGGGCAGCGTGTAGATCAGACTCGTCATCGCCGTGATCGGGGTGGCCGTCCATCGGTAGCGCAGTGCCAGCACGGAGAGGACCGCCGACACGGCGATCCCGAGCAGCATCGCCAACACGGTCAGGGTGAGGTGCTCGACGACCGCCTCGCGGATCTGGTCCCATTCCTCGACCACCCATTCCCAGCGGATGATCGGGTTGCGCGCTTCGGCGAACACGGCGCTCGGTCGGCTCTCAGTCGGACGGCCCGGCGAGCGCCCGCCGGATGTCTTCGAGCGTGACGACGCCGCCGAAGCGACCGTCGTCGTCGACGACGGCCACCGAGGTGTTGGAGACGATGATCAGCTCCATCGCGGAGCGCAGCGTGCTGTCGGGGGTGACCTGCGCGGCGGGCAGGGCGCGCTCGACATCGGCCAGCGAGGAACCGGCTGCCACGGCCGACCGGAGGTCGTCGAGGTGGACCCACCCGGCGAACACGCCGTCGTCGGTGATCCCCGCCCATTCCACGCCCTCGCGTTCGGCCGCGGCGGCGGCGGCGGCCGGCAGGGCGCCGACCTCGACGACCGGTCCGCGGTGGCCCGGCAGCGAGGACACGGTGTTCAGGCCGAGCCGGCGCAGGCCCCGGTCCTCGCCGACGAACGATTCGACGAACTCACTGGCCGGAGCGCGCATCAGCTCGTCCGGGGTGTCGAGCTGCTCGAGGATCCCGCCGACGTTCAGCAGCGCGATCTCGTCGGCGACGCGGAGCGCCTCGTCGACGTCGTGCGTGACGAGGACGATCGTCTTGTGCACCTTGCGCTGCAGCTCGAGCAGCTCGTCCTGGAGGCGGGCGCGGACGATGGGGTCGACGGCGCCGAACGGCTCGTCCATGAGCAGCACCGGCGGATCGGCGGCCAGCGCCCGGGCGACACCGACGCGCTGCTGCTGACCGCCGGACAGCTCGTCGGGATAGCGCTCGAGCATGTCGTGATCGAGTCCGACGAGGGTCGTCAGCTCCTCGACCCGCTCGATCGTGCGCTCGCGGTCCCAGCCGAGCATCTTCGGAACCGTTGCGATGTTGCTCGCGATCGACCGGTGGGGGAACAGGCCGACCTGTTGGATCACGTAGCCGATGCCGCGCCGGAGCTCCTGCGCAGGCATCGAGGCGATGTCGAGGTCGCCGATCTCGATCGTCCCCTCGGTCGGCTCGATCAGCCGGTTGATCATCCGCAGCGTCGTCGTCTTGCCGCAACCCGACGGCCCGAGCAGGGCCACGATCGACCCGTCCTCGACGGTCAGTGACAGACGATCGACCGCCGGCGACGACGTCGACTCGAACCGTTTGGTGACCGCGCTGAGACGGATCTGCGCACCGCCGTTGGCGCGCGAACGTGCGAGGATCGGATCCGCGGCGGAGATGCGCGAAGACGTTATCGACCGATGCGGTCGGATCCTCGTGCCGAGTCGCCCCCGACCCTCACGGCAACGAACGGCCGACAGCACCGCCACACCCGTGCTCCCAGCCACCCACCACCAACCCATCGGTCAGCGAAGCTGAGCCGAGATCCGGCGTGCCGCCGGCAAGGCAGCCGAGCGCCCGAGTTGCCTTCGGGCAACGTGCGGCCGACGGCAACGCCGCCAGCGGTGCGTCGGGCTCGGCTCAGCCGACGGAGCCTTCCATCTGGAGCTCGATGAGGCGGCTCCACTCGACCGCGTACTCCATGGGCAGGGTCTTGGTGATCGGCTCGATGAAGCCGTTCACCACCATGCTCATCGCCTGCTCCTCCGACAGGCCGCGGCTCATCAGGTAGAAGATCTGGTCGTCGGCGATCTTCGACACGGTCGCCTCGTGGCCGATCTCGGCGTCGCGCTCCCCGAACTCCATGTACGGGAACGTCTTCGACACGGAGTCCTCGTCGAGGATCAAGGCATCGCACTCGACGTGGCTCTTCGCGCCGGTCGCACCCTCGTCGACGCGCACGAGCCCGCGGTAGGTCGTGATCCCACCGTCCTTGCTGATCGACTTCGACACGATCTTCGACGACGTGTTCGGCGCCGCGTGCACCATCTTGGCGCCCGCGTCCTGGTGCTGGCCCTCACCGGCGTAGGCGACCGAGAGCACCTCGCCGGTCGCGCCCTCCCCGACCAGGTAGACGGCCGGGTACTTCATGGTGAGCTTCGAGCCGATGTTGCCGTCGATCCATTCCATGTGGCCGTGCGCCTCGACCCGGGCCCGCTTGGTGACGAGGTTGTAGACGTTCGGCGACCAGTTCTGGATCGTCGTGTAGGTCACCCGTGCGCGTGGCTTGACCACGATCTCGACGACGGCGGAGTGCAGCGAGTCGGAGGTGTAGACCGGCGCCGAGCAGCCCTCGATGTAGTGCACCTGGGAACCCTCGTCGGCGATGATCAGCGTGCGCTCGAACTGGCCTGCGTTCTCGGAGTTGATCCGGAAGTAGGCCTGCAGCGGCATCGCGACCTCGACGCCCGGCGGCACGTAGATGAACGAGCCGCCCGACCACACGGCCGAGTTGAGCGCGGCGAACTTGTTGTCGCCCGGCGGGATCACGGTCCCGAAGTACTCCTTGACGATGTGGGGGTACTCCCGCAGCGCGGTGTCCATGTCGCAGAAGAGGATGCCTTGGGCCTCGAGGTCCTCGCGGTTCTTGTGGTACACGACCTCGGACTCGTACTGGGCGGTCACGCCGGCCAGGTACTGCCGCTCGGCCTCCGGGATGCCGAGCTTCTCGTAGGTCCGCATCATCTCCTCGGGCAGCTCGTCCCACTCGTCGACCTGCTCGCCGGCGGGGCGCAGGTAGTAGTAGATGTCCTGGAAGTCGATGTCGGGCATGTTGACCGCGAACCACTCGGCCATCGGCTTGCGCTCGAAGAGGCGGAGCGAACGCTGACGGAGCTGCGTCATCCACTGGGGCTCGCCCTTCCACCACGAGATCTGGTCGACCACGCCCGCGTTGATGCCCTTCTCGGGCGTGAAGGCGTATTCGACCTCGTCCGACCAGCCGAGGTCGTACTTGGTGAGGTCGAGATCGAAGGTCGTCATGTCGTGCTCCTGTCGGCGATTTCCACTACGACGATAGTGATAATACCCGGGTCGTGGTCGGCAACGAAACACGTGCTGCGAGTTCGGACCCCGCGACCGCACGGCCGCGAGCCGGTGCGTCAGGCCGCCGCTTCGTCCTCGCGGACGTCGACGCGGGCCGCGATGCGACCGTCGACGGCCACCTCCAGCTCGGCGTCACGCCGGTCGATCTCGATGAAGATGCACTCCCCCGGGCACACCTCGGCAGCCTGGACGACGGCGTCGAGGTGCTTCTCGGGCACCCAGGCCAGGCTGCCCGCCCCGCCCGGGTCGTTCTGCACCTCGCCGTCGTCGACGACGTAGGCGATGCCGTCCTCGAGGATCGTGAACACGTCGTGGCAGTGATCGACGCACAGCCCGTCGCCGGTGCAGAGGTCTTGGTCGATCCAGACGCGCATGTCTGACGAACGCTACCCAAGTCGCGCCGGCCGCACTCCCCCCAGCCGCCCGAATCATCCGTACGATATGGCGGCGATGACCACCGACGAGAGCCTGCGCCCACCGGTCGCTCCGCGAGAACCGCACACCTGGCCGCGCCCGACCGGCGACGTCGACGACCCGTGGGCCTGGCTGGCCGATCGCGACGATCCGCGCACGCTCGACTACCTGCGCGCCGAGAACGCCTACGCCGAGGCGTGGCTCGGCCGGCATCAGCACTCGATCGACACGGTCTTCGAGGAGATCCGCTCCCGGGTGCGCGAGACCGACACCTCCGCACCCGTCCCGGTCGACGACTGGTGGTACGCCGCGCGGACCGTGGAGGGGCTCGCGTACCCGATCCACACCCGCGGGCGCTCAGCGGCCACCGCGGACGACGAGACCGTGCTCGATCAGAACCGCGAGGCGGACGGCCACGAGTACTTCGACGTCGGTGCGTTCGAGGTCGACCCGACCCATCGTTTCTGCGCCTGGTCGTCCGACACGACGGGCAACGAGCACTACACGCTGACCGTCCGCGACATCGCCCACGGCTTCGACCTCGACGATCGCCTCGCCGACACGACGTGGGCCGGCGTGGCGTGGTCGTCCGACTCGACGTACCTCTTCTACGTCGCGGCCGACGACCAGGAGCGCCCGTACCGGGTGATGCGCCACCGGCTCGGCACACCCCAAGCCGAGGACGTGGAGGTGTTCGTCGACCACGACGAGCGCTTCTACGTGGGCATCGGGACGACGCGCAGCCGCGAGTGGATCGTGATCCAGTCGGGCTCCAAGCAGACGTCGGAGGCGTGGCTGCTCCACACCGGCGACCCCACGGCGACACCGGTCTGCGTGCGGCCGCGCAGCGACGACGTCGAGTACCACGTCGACCACTGGGGCGATCGGCTCGTCGTGCTCACGAACCTCGACGCCGTCGACTTCCGCGTCATGAGCGCCCCGGTCGACGACCCGGCGACATGGACCGAGCTGCTCGCACACGAGCCGGGCCGCCGGTTGACCGCCATCGAGCCGTTCGCCGACTTCCTCGCCGTGCACGAGTGGCACCACGCGCAGCCGACCATCCGTATCCTCGACCGCGCCGGCACCTCGCGCCGCCTCCCGATCGATCCCGAGCCGCACGACGTCGAGTTCGGGCCCAACGAGCAGTGGTCGACGTCGGTGATCCGCCTCACCCATCAGTCGTTGACGACCCCGGCCCGGGTGATCGACGTCGACGTCGGGACCGGCGAGATCGACGTGGTCAAGCAGACCCCCACACCGAACGTCGACCTCGACTCGTACGTCTCGGCCCGCCACTGGGTGACCTCCGTCGACGGCACGGAGGTCCCCGTCGACGTCGTGCGCCACGTCGACACACCGGTCGACGGCACCGCGGCGTGCTGCCTCTACGGATACGGCTCCTACGAGATCTCGATGCCGCCGTGGTTCTCCGTCGCCCGACTCTCGCTCCTCGATCGCGGCGTGGTGTGGGCACTCGCGCACCCGCGCGGGGGCGGCGAGCTCGGCCGCAACTGGTACCTCGACGGCAAGCTGCTGAGCAAGCGCAACACCTTCGACGACACCCTCGCCGTCGCGGACCGCCTCGTCGAGATCGGCGTCGCAGCACCCGACCGGCTGGCGATCCGGGGTGGCAGCGCCGGCGGGCTGCTGGTCGGCGCGTGCGTGACGATGCGACCCGAGCGGTTCCGTGCCGCCGTGGCCGAGGTGCCCTTCGTCGACGTCGTGACGACGATGAGCGACCCCACCCTGCCGCTCACGGTGACCGAGTGGGAGGAGTGGGGCGACCCGCGCGACGAACCGTTCGCGACCTACATGGCGAGCTACTCCCCCTTCGACAACACCACCGCCGCCGCCTACCCGGCGATGTACGTCACCGGCGGGCTCAACGACCCCCGGGTGAGCTACCACGAGCCGGCCAAGTGGACCGCGAAGCTCCGAGCCGTCACCACGAGCGATCGGCCGATCGTGCTGCGCACCGAGCTCGGCGCCGGTCACGCCGGTCCGAGCGGCAGGTACGAGGCGTGGCGGGACGAGGCCCGCGTGGTCACCTTCCTGCTCGACCAGCTGTGACCGGTCAGAGCAGGGCGACGCCGCAGGCGCCGAGCAGGATCACGTTGCGCACCACGTGACGCCAGCCGATCGGCGACGACGACCAGGCCCCGAAGCAGGCGCACGGCGGTCGACGCCCACGGGCGAGGTTGACCACGATCGCCGCCGTGAACACCACCAGCACGGTCAGCGCCGCACCGACCGAGACCGGCACCGCGATGCGCGCCAGCACGACCGCACCGATGAGCAACTCGATCCACGGCAGCGGCCCGATCACCCAACCGGGAGCGCCGAACCCGGCCGCTTCGCGCCGCCACCGCTCGCGGGCGGCCAGCTTGGAGGTGCCGGCCACGACGAAGCCGGCGCCCACCACCGTGGTCGCGGCGACGGAGAGCAGCTCCAACGGTCAGCGCCCGAGGTGCAGCACGAGCCCCTCGTGAGCGGCGATCACGTCGATGTCGGTGGCGGCGGAGATCTCACCGTGGAGCCGGTCGATCATCGCGTCGTCGTGGAGCGGGTCGTGGTGGAAGAGCACCAGTTGCCCGACGCCCGACTGCTCGGCCATCCAGCACGCGTACTCGAAGGTGCAGTGCCCCCAGTCGCGCTTGTGCTCGAACTCGGCGCGCGTGTACTGCGCATCGTGGATGAGCACGTCG
>CBFCWS010000091.1:0-9711 GCA_965601765.1 uncultured Ilumatobacter sp.
CGTGGAGCTCGTCACCGGAGCTTCCCAGGCCGGGACCCCCGTCGCCGAGCTCTACCCGTCCCTCGCCGGCGCGTACGCGGGGCGGTGCTTCGAGGCCCTCGATCCGGCCGACGACGGCGATCTCGATCGCCTCGCCGGCCTCGACCTCGTCGTGCTGGGTCTTCCCCACGAGGCGTCCATGCGGCTCGCTCCGAAGCTCGTCGAGCGGGTCGGCTGCGTGGTCGATCTCTCCGCTGCCTACCGGTTGCGCGACGCGACCGCGTATCCCTCCTACTACGGCTTCCACCACGACCAGCCGGAGCTGCTCGCCGACGCGGTGTACGGCCTCCCGGAGCTGCACCGCAAGGAGCTGCCCGGCGCCCGTCTCGTGGCGACGCCCGGGTGCTACGTGACCACGGCAGCACTCGCGATGCGCCCGCTGGTCGAGTCCGGCGTCGTCGAGACGACCGGTGTGATCGTCGACGCCGCGTCCGGTGTCACGGGCGCCGGCCGGTCGGCCGACCTCCGGTACGCGTTCACGACCGTCGACGAGAACCTCACCGCCTACGGGCTGCTCTCGCACCGCCACACGCCCGAGATGGAGCAGGAGATCGGCGCACAGGTGCTGTTCACGCCGCACCTGGTGCCGATGAACCGGGGCATCCTGGCGACCTGCTACGCACGCCCGGCCGAGGGCGCCGAGCTGTCGTCCGACTCGTTGCTCGAGCTGCTGCACGCGCGCTGGGCCGACGAACCGTTCGTCGTCGTGACCGACGGCGTCCCGGCGACGAAGTCGACGCTCGGGTCGAACGCGGTCCACGTCACGGCCCGCTACGACGACCGCACCCGGACGGTCGTCGCGATCGCTGCGCTCGACAACCTCACCAAGGGTGCGTCCGGCGGAGCAGTGCAAGCCGCCAACGTCGCGCTCGGGCTCCCCGAGGCCGCCGGCCTCACCGCGGTCGGACTCGCGCCGTGACCACCACGCCGGTCGACGCCGCCACCGAGAACGTCGCGCACACGCTCGTCGAGGCGCTGCCGTACATCCGGCGGTTCGCCGGGAAGATCGTCGTCGTCAAGTACGGCGGCAACGCACTCGCCGGGACGACGGACCACGACGCGCTCGCACTGTTCGCCGAGGACATCGTCCTGATGCGGCTCGTCGGGCTGCGCCCGGTGGTGGTGCACGGGGGCGGCCCGCAGATCAGCGACCTGATGGACCGCCTCGGCAAGCGGCCCACCTTCGTCGACGGCCTGCGCGTCACCGATCCCGAGACCCGCGACATCGCCCGGATGGTCCTGATCGGCCAGGTCAACCCGCAGATCGTCTCGGCGATCAACGTGCACGGCAACTATGCGGTCGGGGTGAGCGGCGAGGACGCCCGCCTGATCACGGCGCGCCAGCGCGACCCGAAGCTCGGGTTCGTCGGCGACGTCGACGAGATCAACCCCGGCGTCGTCACCCGCCTGATCGGCGACGAGTTCGTCCCGGTGATCGCGACGATCGGGACCGATGCGTCGGGTCAGGCCTACAACATCAATGCCGACACCGTCGCCGGGGCGATCGCCGAGGCGCTCGGTGCGGAGAAGCTGGTGTACCTCACCGACATCGAAGGTCTGCGCCGGGACGTCGATGATCCCGACAGCCTGATCCGGACCGTCGACGTCGACGAGATGGAGGAGCTCGTGCGAGATGGCACGATCGCCGGTGGGATGATCCCGAAGGTGACGAGCTGCATCCATGCGATCCGCAACGGCGTCGGTCGCGCCCACGTCCTCGACGGACGCATCGCCCACGTGCTGCTGCTCGAGATCTTCACCGACGCCGGGATCGGCACCATGATCGTGGGGAACACGGAGGTGGCATCGTGACGCACCGCTTCGACACGGCGCCCGCGACGACGTGTCCGTTCATGCCGGTGTTCGGGCCACCGCCGATCTCGATCGCGCGCGGGGCGGGCACCGAGGTGTGGGACACCGACGGCAGGCGCTACCTCGACTTCCTCTGCGGGTTGGCGGTGACCTCCCTCGGCCATGCCAACCCGGTGGTGGCGGATGCGATCGCCGAGCAGGCGCACACGCTGCTCCACGTGAGCAACCTGTTCGCCAACCCGGTGGCGACCGACGCCGCGATCGCGCTCAACGGGCTCCTGCGCGAGGTGACCGGCGACGAGGGGCAGATCTTCTTCACGAACTCCGGCGCCGAGTCGAACGAGTGCGCCATCAAGCTGGCCCGCAAGTGGGCCGGGCACGGTCGTCACACCGTCGTCAGCGCCTACGGCAGCTTCCACGGGCGCACGCTCGCCACGCTCGCGGCCACCGGTCAGCCGGCCAA
This sequence comes from uncultured Ilumatobacter sp., assembly GCA_965601765.1. GTDB lineage: Bacteria > Actinomycetota > Acidimicrobiia > Acidimicrobiales > Ilumatobacteraceae > Ilumatobacter. The sequence continues at coordinate 2,315 of CBFCWS010000091.1, forward strand.
GCACGAACCGTTCGCCCCGATGCCGGAGGGGTTCCGGCACGTCGCCTGGGGCGACGAGGCCGACCTCGCGCGCCTGGTCGACGGCGACACCGCGGCCGTCATCGTCGAGGCCATCCAGGGTGAAGGTGGCGTCAACCCGGCACCGGCGGGCTACCTCGCGGCGATCCGGCGGCGCTGTGACGACGTCGGAGCCCTCCTGATCCTCGACGAGATCCAGACCGGTCTCGGGCGCACCGGGGCATGGTTCGCGTTCGAGCACGACGGTCTCCGACCCGACGTCGTCACGATGGCCAAGGCGCTCGGCAACGGGATGCCGGTCGGTGCCTGCTGGGCGCGCACCGACGTCGCCGCCGCGTTCCGCCCGGGCGACCACGGCTCCACCTACAGCGGCACCGCCCTGGCGACGGCGGCCGTCAATGCGACCCTGGCCGAGATGCGGCGACTCGACGCACCCGCGCTGGCGGCACGTCAGGGCAGCCGGCTGGCAGCGGCCCTCGCCGACCTCCCGGGGGTGGAATCGGTGCGCGGCCGCGGGCTGCTCCTCGGCGCGGAGCTCGTCGCCGGCGCCGACGCGCCCGCCATCTGCCGCGCGCTGCTGGAGCACGGGTTGATCTGCAACGCCGTCACCTCGTCGACGCTCCGGTTCGCCCCGCCGCTGACGGTCTCCGACGACGAGATCGACGAGGCGATCTCGATCCTCGCCGACGTCCTGTCCGGGTCCGGGTCCGATGCCCGATCCGACGTCGGTCCGGAGGGGGCGACATGACGCCGGCCCCGACCTCGCTGCTCGACGTGACCGATCTCGACGGGGACGGGCTGCGCCGGGTGATCGACCTCGCCGGGCGGCCGATCGCCGACCTCGGCCGGCCGCTCGACGGACTGGGCGTCGCGCTGATCTTCGAGAAGCCCTCGAACCGGACGCGCCACTCGATGGAGATGGCCGTCGTCCAGCTCGGCGGTCACCCGGTGTACACCCGGGCCGAGGAGGTCGGGTTCGACACGCGGGAGCCGGTCGAGGACATCGCACGGATCATGTCGGGGTACCACGGCGTCATCGCCGCCCGCGTCTTCGAACACGCCACGGTCGAGCGTCTCGCGGCTGCGGCGTCGGTCCCCGTGGTCAACATGCTCAGCGATCGGTCCCATCCGCTCCAGGCGCTCGCGGACGTCGTCACGATGCAACGACACCTGGGCGATCTGAGCGGGCGCCGCGTCGCCTACGTCGGCGACTACAACAACGTCGCGCGCTCGCTGACCGAGGCGTCGCTCATGCTGGGTGCGACGGTCGGTCTCGGATGTCCGCCCGGCTTCGATGCCGATGCGGTAGAGCTCGGGCGCCTCGCCGAGCTGGGATCGATCGAACAGCACGCCGTCCCCGGCGACGCCGTCGCCGGGGCCGACGCCGTCCACACCGACACCTGGGTGTCGATGGGTCAGGAAGGCGATTCCGACGAGCGCCGTCGGGCGTTCGAGGGCTACACCGTCGATCACGAGCTGCTGGCGCTCGCCGCGCCCCACGCGATCTTCTGCCACTGCCTCCCTGCGTACCGCGGCCTCGAGGTGAGCGCCGACGTCATCGACGGCCCCCGCAGCGTCGTGGTGGAGCAGGGCCACAACCGCCTCCACAGCGCCCGGGCGGCGCTCGCGCTCCTCATGGGGGTCGACTGATGTCGAAGGTGCAACGTCAGCAGACGATCGCCCGGCTGATCGAGCACGAGCAGGTCGAGAGCCAGGTGCAGCTCGTGGAGATGCTCGCCGCCGAGGGGATCGCCGCGACGCAGGCGACGGTCTCGCGCGATCTCGACGATCTCGGCGCCATCAAGGTCCGCGTGCCGGGTGGTGCGGGCGCCTATGCGGTGCCTGAGCTCCCGCCCGACCGGATCGCACCGCTCGACCAGCTCCGGCGGGTGATGGGGGAATGGGTGGCCGAGGTCGCGCACTCCGGGAACCTGGTCATCGTGCGGACGCCACCGGGTTGCGCCCACGTCGTCGCCTCGGCGCTCGACCGCAGCGGCGTCGAGGGACTGCTCGGCACCGTCGCCGGTGACGACACGATGCTGTGCGTGGCCACCGAGGCCGTCGGGGGGACGGCGCTGGCGGAGCGCCTCCGCGGTCTCGCGAGCATCGATCAGACGGCATGATCGTCCCCGCCGACGACCACGATCCACGGGGAGCACGATGAGCGACCACCTCTGGCACGGTCGGTTCGCCGACGGACCGGACGCTGCGCTGATGGCGTACACCGAGAGCTTCCCGTTCGACCGTCGCCTCTGGCGTGACGACATCGCCGGATCGCGCTCGCACGTCCGTGGCCTCGCGGCCGCCGGTCTCCTGACCGACGCCGAACGCGACGACGTGCTCGACGCACTCGACGTGACGCATCGTGAGCTGGAGGACGGCTCGTTCGCCGTCGCGCCCAGCGACGAGGACATCCACACCGCGATCGAGCGCCGGGTGACCGAGCTCGCCGGAGCGGCGGGTGCCAAGCTCCACACGGCCCGGAGCCGCAACGACCAGGTCGCGACCGATCTCCGTCTGTGGTGCAAACGCGAGTTGTGCGCGATCGCGACGGCCCTGGTCGGGTTCCAGGAGGTCCTGCTCGCCCGTGCGACCGGAGCGGGCGACACCTACCTGCCCGGCTACACACACCTGCAGCGGGCGCAGCCGGTCCTGCTCGCCCACCACCTGCTCGCTCACGGCTGGGCGTTCGGCCGCGACGTCGACCGGCTGTCGGCGACGATCGACCGGCTCGACGTGTCGCCCCTGGGGGCGGGTGCGCTCGCCGGGACGTCGTTGCCGATCGACCCGTCGTTCACGGCGAAAGATCTCGGCTTCGGTGACGTGTTCGCGAACTCGCTCGACGCCGTGGCCGACCGCGACTTCGTCGCCGAGGCGCTGTTCGACCTGTCGCTGGTGGCGATCCACCTCAGCCGGATCGGCGAGGAGTGGGTGCTGTGGACGTCGGAGGAGTTCGGCTTCGCGCGACTCGACGACCGGTTCGCCACCGGGTCGTCGATGCTCCCGCAGAAGAAGAACCCCGACATCGCCGAGCTGGCGCGCGGGAAGGCCGGCCGCGTCGTCGGACATCTCACGGGCCTGCTGGTCACCCTGAAGGGTCTCCCGCTCGCGTACAACCGCGATCTCCAGGAGGACAAGGAGGGTCTCTTCGACAGCGTCGACCAGATCGGGCTGGCGATCGCAGCGCTCACCGGCATGGTCGCGACGACGACGTTCGATGCCGGCTCGATGGCCGCCGCGGCCGACGCCGACGTGACTGCGGCCACCGACCTGGCCGAGCACCTCGTCCGGGACGGGACGCCGTTCCGGGAGGCGCACGCCGTCGTCGGCCGGCTCGTGCGACGTCATCTCGCCGGGGAGGGCGCGCTCGCCGACCTCGCGCGAGCCGAGATCGGTCCCGACGCCGCCGCCCTGGTCCGGCCGGGGGTCGGGGTGAGGCAACGCACGTCGCCCGGTGGCGCAGGACCGCGACCGCTGGCGGCGCAGCTGGACCGGTATCGGGCGATGCTCGACGACGAGCGGCGCCGTCTCGACCGGCTCGCACCGCCCGACGGCGGGTGATGCGACCGGTCGCCGCCTCGCTCCTCGCCGGAGCGGCGCCCGAGGTGGCGCCACTCCTGCTCGGCCGGATCCTCCGGCACGGTTCGACGGCCGGGCGGATCACCGAGGTCGAGGCGTACACCCCCGACGACCCCGCGAGCCATTCGTCGCGCGGGAGGACCGATCGCAACGCGGCGATGTTCGGCCCGCCAGGACGCCTGTACGTCTACCTGATCTACGGCGTCCACCACTGCGCGAACGTCGTCGTCGGACACGAGGGCATCGGCGCCGCCGTCCTGATCCGAGCGCTCGAACCGATCGCCGGCGTCGAGGAGATGCTCGCCCGCCGTGCGGGTCGGTCGCCGATCGCCGTCGGGCCGGGCCGCGTGTGCCAGGCGCTCGGCATCGATCGGCGCCACGACGACACCGATCTGCTCGGCGCGGGACCGGTCGAACTGCTCGACGACGGCGCCGGACCCGCGGCCGACGTCCGCAACGGGGTGCGCATCGGCCTGTCGGTCGGGACCGACACGCCGTGGCGGTGGTGGACCGGTCGGCCGGCGCCGTGACGGCTGCGCATCGTGTGGCCGTGATGTCGCCATGACGTGGCCGTGATGGGCGTGGAACCGGTGCCGGTCGTCGGCACGGAACCTGTTCCGGTGGGATCCCGAGCGCTCGATCGCGCGCTGGGCGTGGACGACGCACGCCGAGGCCGGCGCATGGCTGCCGTCCGTCAACCGTCCTCGCCGACGGCCGCGCGCAGCCAGTATCCGTGGGGGTGTGCGACGCCGAGGTGGTACACGGTGCGGGCGCCGCTTCGCCAGGCGACCGCGGTCACGGCAGTGAGATCGGACTGCGCGACGCGTTGTCCGTGCGGCAGCTCGGGCGCCTCCGCGGGCGCCTCGGCGAACACCCACGACAGGTCGCGGTGCCGACCGAGGCGGTCGATCTCGGCGACGAACGCCGAGCGTCGCCGCGGCGGCAGGTAGTTGAGCACCCACGAGTGCATGACGACCGGATGGCCGTGGTCGCCGGCGTCGCGAACCGCATCGCGCAGCGCGTCGACCGCGTCGCCGGTTCGCAGCTCGGCCGGCACCCGCCGGGCGATCGCGACCGCGGCCTCGAATCGCTCGCGTCGATCGGACTGATCGGGCCAGATGCACGCCCGCAGCCACCGCAGGGCAGCGTCGTCCGTGCACTCGACCGGGTCGCGGTCGATCCCGATCCTGACACCGATCGTGGGGATCCTCACGGGCGCCGGGACCCCGCTGCCGAGCGACGTCGTGAGACGGACCGCCGAGTCCGGGGGCCCGAGCTCGCCGCCGGGTTCGTACCGGTAGTGGTAGTGGTCGAGGCGCAGGTTGAGGCCGGCGCTGCAGCCGACGTCGACCAGGGCGATCGGGCCGTCGGGCGGTTCGGCGGCGGCGATCGCGGCGAGCAGCAGTCCACAGCGACCGACGTCGTTGGTCTGGAGCGAACGAGTTGCGATCGTCTCCTCGAGCGAGCGTCGCCGCGCCGCCACGTGCGACGCCAGGGCGTCGGCGACGTCGTCGGTGCGCGGCGAGGCGGCGATGCCGGGGTACCAGGCGGCGAGCTCGCAGCCCGGCTCGGCGAGCACGGTGTCGTGGACGGCGGCGAGGGCGAGCGCGGGGAGCCGCTGGTCCGCATGGGCGTGGTCCATCAGCGACGCCAGATCGGCGCGTCGAGCGAACACGTCGCACAGCGAGGCGCTGAACGGTGCTCGCGCCCGCTGGAAGTCGGCCAGCTCGGCGAAGCGCTCCTGGTGGACGGTTCGATCGCTCATCGGGTCCGACCGTAGCGATGGCGGGCGCCGCTCGCAGCTCGATCGGTGTGACGTCGCGCCCACCGTGGCATCATTCATGGCCGGTATGGACCTGGTGAGCGATCTCGACGCACGTGGGCTGATCCACGACTCGACCGACCGGGAGGCGTTGCGCGCCCGGCTCGCGGCAGGCCCGATCGGGATCTACATCGGCTTCGATCCCACCGCGGACTCCCTCCATGCCGGACACCTCGTCGGTCAGATCTTCCTGCGGCGCTTCCAGGAGGCCGGCCATCGCCCGTTCCCGCTCGCGGGCGGGGCGACCGGGATGATCGGCGACCCCGGTGGGCGATCCGAGGAGCGCAACCTCCTCGACATCGACACGCTGCGCCACAACGTCGACTGCATCAGGGAGCAGCTCACCCGCCTGCTCGACTTCGAGCCCGGACCGACCCAGGCGACGCTGGTCAACAACGCCGACTGGACATCCGAGCTGACGGTGCTCGAGTTCCTGCGCGACGTCGGCAAGCACTTCACGGTCAACCAGATGATCGCCAGGGAGTCGGTCCGGGCCCGCGTCGAGAGCGAGCACGGCATCTCCTACACCGAGTTCAGCTACATGCTCCTCCAGGCCAACGACTTCCGTCACCTGTACGAGACGCACGGCGTCGAGATCCAGGCCGGCGCCTCGGATCAGTGGGGCAACATCGTCGCCGGCGTCGACCTGGTCCGGCGCCGGCTCGGCGCCTCGGTGCACGGGATCACGCACCCGCTGATCACCAAGAGCGACGGCACGAAGTTCGGCAAGTCGGTGTCCGGGGCGGTCTGGCTCGACGGCGAGCAGACGAGCCCGTACCAGTTCCGGCAGTTCTGGCTGCAGACCGACGACGCGATGGTGGGCACCTACCTGAAGATGCTGTCGCTGCGGCCGCTCGAGGAGGTCGTGGCGACGATCGCCGAGCACGACCAGCAGCCGCACCGCCGGATCGCCCAGCGCGCGCTGGCCACCGAGATGACGGCGCTCGTGCACGGGGTGGCCGCCGCACGCGCCGCCGACGAGGCGGCCGACGTGCTGTTCGGCGGTGATCCGACGAACGCGTCGGAGGAGGCGCTGCTCGCGGTCGCCCGCGAGATCCCCTCCTCGCGCCGTGCCAACAGCGCCGTCGCCGCCGTCGTCGACGTACTGGTCGACACCGGGCTGGCGACGTCCCGGAGCGATGCCCGCCGCACCCTCGCCGGCGGCGGCTTCCGCTGCAACGGCCGGGTGATCGACGGCGAGGCCGATCTCGCCGGACCGGGTCTGCTGCACGGCAGGTACCTCCTGCTCCAACGGGGCAAGAAGTCCCACCACCTGGTCGAGGTTTTTCCGTAGGGGGGTTGTGCGACCCCGTCCGCGCGGCGTAGAGTTTCTTTTCGCTCCACGGGCGGTTTCACCGCCGCAGCGAGCACCCGACACCAAGGGTGATCGGCCCCGGCCGGACCATGTGTCAGAGCTTCGGCTCCTTGAAAACGGAAGAGAAGACAGAACGCCAGTGCGGGCAGTTCATCAGGGGAGTCGGCCACGGTCGGCTCTGAGGAGAACTGTCTGTCAATTCACGTCGTCGGGTTCCCTCCCGGCGACACGTCTCGGGTCACTCCCGAGACACATTTGTTCAGTCAGATCGCACGATCACCGGAATTCCACCGGTCCGTGCGCTCGTCTAACCAGTCGTTCGGATGCCGCCACGACCGTGGCAGTGACCGACAGGCTTTTGTTGGAGAGTTTGATCCTGGCTCAGGACGAACGCTGGCGGCGTGCTTAACACATGCAAGTCGAACGAGGTTCAGCGGAGCTTGCTCTGCGAAGACCTAGTGGCGAACGGGTGCGTAACACGTGAGAAACCTACCCCGGACTTGGGAATAACAGTTGGAAACGACTGCTAATACCGAATACCTCCGCAGCGTCGCATGGCGCAGCGAAGAAAGCTTTTGCGGTTCGGGCGGGTCTCGCGGCCTATCAGCTTGTTGGTGAGGTAACGGCTCACCAAGGCATCGACGGGTAGCTGGTCTGAGAGGA
>CBFCWS010000092.1:0-9703 GCA_965601765.1 uncultured Ilumatobacter sp.
TGACGATTCGCGTGTCGGCCGCGACCGGCGAGATCACCGGCTACTGGGACGAGCGGCGCGGTCACGTCGGCGGGTGGCCGGTCGGCGCCGGCACGGGCGGCCGAGCTGCGTTGACCGAGCACGTGGCCGGCCACGACCTGCGCGTGTCGGCGGGCTCGTTCTTCCAGAGCGGGCCCGCCGCGGCCGATCTGCTCGTCGACGCCGTGGCCAGAGCCGCACCCGAGCTGGCCGACGCCTCCCTCGTCGTCGACGCCTACGCGGGCGTCGGCCTGTTCGCGGCCGTCGCGACCCCGGCGTCGGCCTCGGTGATCACGATCGAGTCGTCGCGGTCGGCGGTCGACGACAGCCGCGTGAACCTCGCCGGTCGCGATGCCGTCGTCCACCTCGGGCAGGTGTCGGGATGGCGGCCCGACCATCGCCACGCGGGTCGGATCGACGTCGTCGTCGCCGATCCGGCACGGTCGGGGCTCGGTAGGTCGGCGACCGCAGCGCTGGCGGCCGCCGAGCCGCCGGTGATCGTCCTCGTCAGCTGCGACCCGGTGGCGATGGCCCGAGACTCGGCGCTGTTGGCGCGCCACGGGTACCGTCACGCCGGGACCGAGGTGCTCGACCTGTTCCCGCACACCCACCACGTCGAGTGCGTCACCCGTTTCGAACGGGCGCTGGCAGACTGACGCGGTGATCGCCGTCACCGTCTCGCCCGTGGTCGCCGACGCGCTCGCGTCCGGCCGACCGGTCGTCGCGCTCGAGTCGACCATCTTCTCCCACCTCGGCCTGCCGTCGCCGCACAACGCGGCGGCGCTCGACCGGTGCCTCGGGGCGATCGTCGACGGGGGAGCGGTGCCCGCCGTCACGGCGGTGCTCGACGGCGTCGCACGGGTCGGCATCGAGCCCGGCGAGCACGAGCGAATCCTCGGCGCGGCGCGCAAGGCGGCCGAGCGCGACCTGCCGGTCGCCGTCGCCCAACGGTGGGACTTCGGGGCGACGACGGTGTCGGCGTCGATGGCGCTGGCCGCAGCAGCGGGCATCTCGGTGTTCGCGACCGGTGGCATCGGCGGCGTCCATCGGGGTGCGGAGACGACCGGTGACATCTCGGCCGATCTCGACGCGCTGGCGCACCATCCGGTCGTCACCGTGTGCGCCGGGGCGAAGGCCTTCCTCGATCTCGCCCGCACGCTCGAGTACCTGGAGACGGTGGGGGTCCCGGTGCTCGGATGGCGCCACGACGATCTGCCCGCCTTCTACACGCGGTCGGCGGGGCTCCCGGTGCCGCACCGGGTGGAGTCGGCCGCCGAGGTGGCCGCGATCCACGCGGCCCGGACACGGCCCGGTACGGGTGTCCTGGTCACCGCACCGATCCCGGCCGATGCCGAGCTCGACCCGGTCGAGATGGACGCGGTCCTCGCGGCGGCACTCGACGATGCCGCGGCGGCGGGGATCGTCGGGGCGGCGGTCACGCCGTTCGTGCTCGGCCGCATCGCCGAGGCGACGGAGGGCCGCAGCGTCCCGGCCAACCTCGCCCTCGCCGAGCACAACGCCTCGGTCGCCGCCGAGATCGCCACCGCCATCGCCACCCCCTGACCACCCCCAGCCCGTTTGCTGGCGCGATTGCGACGTCCGACGTCGCAATCGCGCCGGCAAACCGCCAGCCAGGGAGGTGGGGCACGGCGCGGGTCACAGGTCGAGCATGGTGCGCTCGACGCTGTCGAGGAAGGCGTGGCGCTGCTCGGCGGTCGAGCGGTCGATCCCGTAGAGGGCGACCCAGCGGGTACGGGTGCGCTTGGAGCACATCACCCGGATCGATCGCAGTGCGGTGCGCTTCCCCGACTCGCCCTCGAGGCAGTTCATCAGCTTCGACGAGCCGTGCGTCGTCACGACGACGATCCGGCGGACGTCGGTGAGCAACGGCCGCAGCACGTTGGCCCCGTCGGGGAGCTCCCAGGCGACCCCGGCGACCCACACCCGGTCGATCCAGCCCTTCAGCATCGCGGGCATGCCGCTCCACCACGTCGGGTAGACGAGCACGAGCGCCTCCGCCCATGCGAGATCGTCGGCGTACGCCTGGAGGTCGGGCGCGACGCCCGGCTCCTGATGCCGGCGCCGTTCCTCGGCGGTCATCGCTGCCTCGAAGCCGTCGGCGTAGAGGTCGGTCACGCGGACCTCGTGTCCCGCCCGGCGGAGCCCGGCGAGCGCGCGCGCGAGCGCGGCGGCGGCGAACGACTCCGGGTTAGGGTGCGAGAAGACCACCAGGACCCGCATCACACCGCCGCCAGCTTTCGCTCGACCCGGTCGAGGAACCGCGCGCGGTCGTCCTCGGTGGTGGTGTCCATCGAGTACAGCGCCAGCCAGGTGCGTGGCGGCGGGCGGCGACCACACGACATCCTGAGCGCGCGGGTGAGCACCCGCCGGCCGTTGTCGTTGATCAGCTTCACGTACCGCCGGGGCGACCCGTAGGTGCTCACCCCCACGATGTGGCGGATGTGCTGCATGTTCGGCCCGATCCGGTGGGTCGCCGGGTCGTAGGTGAAGCCGACTCCCGGCACCATGACCCGCTCGAGCCAGCCCTTCATGATCGCCGGGAGCCCGCTCCACCAGGTCGGGTACACGAAGACCAGGATCTGGGCGCTCCGCAGCAGCCGAGCGTGCTCCGCGACGAGCGGATCGCAGATCGCGCTGGCCGAGTGATAGGCGATCCGCTCCTCGCGCGACATCGCGGCGGTGAACCCGACCTCGTAGAGGTCGAGGGTGCTCACCTCGTGGCCCGCCCGGCGCAACCCCTCCTTCGCACGAGCGGCCGCCGCATGGGTGAACGACTCCTGACACGGATGGGCGATGATGACGAGCGCATGCACGCGACTGCTCCTTGGCTGGCTACGGCTCACCGGTGAGGAGGATGCGCACGTCGGGCCACTCCTGGTCGGTGATCGAGTAGACGGCAGTATCGCGCAGAATCGGGGCGTCCGCGCGCAACCGGTGGCACGCCAGCGCGAGCCCGCGGCGCTCGACGTGGTCCCGCACGGCGGCGACGCCGGACATCTGGGGTCTGACCCCAGATGTCCGGTGGGGCAAGATGCGGCCATGGTCGTCGACGATCCGTTCGGTCTGCGCTCGCTCGACATCGAGGCGCTCCGGGACAAGCGCGGCGCGAAGTGGCAGACCCGTCCGGCCCGGTTCGCCGCTTGGGTCGCCGACATGGACTACCCGGTCGCGCCGCCGATCACGGCGGCGCTCCAGCGCATCCTCGATCGCGACGAGTACGGGTACCCGGCGTGGGGGATGCCCGGCGACCTCTCGCCGGCGGCCGAGCTGTTCGTGCCGCGCATGCGCGACCGGTTCGGCTGGTCGCCCGACCCGAGTCGCGTCCACGACCTCGTCGACGTGATCCAAGGGGTACGGGCGGTCATCCATCACCGGTCGGAGCCGGGCGACGGCATCGTCCTGCACCTCCCCGCCTACCATCCGTTCCTCGACACGATCAGCGAGGCGGAACGGCGACTCGTGCCGGTGATGCCCGGCGACGGGCACCACTTCGACTACGAGGCGCTCGAACGGCGGCTCGACGCCGACGGCGCCCGCGTCTGGATCCTGTGCCACCCCCACAACCCGCTCGGCCACGTCTTCGGTCGCGACGAGCTCGAACGCATCGCCGGCATCGCCGAGCGCCACGACCTCACCGTCATCAGCGATGAGATCCACGCCGATCTGACGATGCCCGGCCACGTGCACGTCCCGTTCGCATCGCTCGGTGACGCCGTGTCCGCACGGACGGTGACGGTGACCTCGACCTCCAAGGCGTTCAACCTCGCGGGGTTGCGCTGGGCGGTGCTCCATGCGGGCTGCGATCGCACCCAGGCGGCGTTGACCGCCCTGCCGGGGCACTACCTCGGCGCTCCCAATCTGATGGCGGTCACCGCCGCCGTCGCGGCCTGGACCGACGGCGGGCCCTGGCTCGACGCCGTGGTCGACCTCCTCGACGAGAACCGGCGGGCACTCGCCGACCTGCTCGCCGAGCACCTGCCCGGTGCCCGGTACCGGCCGCCCGACGCAACCTACCTGGGCTGGGTCGACTGCCGAGACCTCGACCTCGGCGACCAGCCCCATCTGGCGTTCCGCGCGCGCGGCGTGGAGCTCAGCCCCGGTGCTCAGTTCGGGCCGCCCGGCGCCGGTCACGTACGCATCAACTTCGCGACGAGCCCCGACATCCTCGCGGCGACGGTCGCGGCGATGGCAGGCCGCTGACGGCCTGCCCGGGCGCCGTTCAGTGCAGCGTCCGCACGCCCATCAGCCCGGCGAGCACGGTGCCGACGCCCACGACGAGCAGCACCAGCGCGCGTTCGCGGCGGACGAGCACGACACCGACGACGGTGAACACCACCACCGCGATCAGCTGCGCCGCCGCGCCGGCACCGGTGCGCGGGAGCAGGAGGTCGCTCACGAGTCGGCGACGGCGGTGTCCGGCTGGAACGCGGCCCACGCGAACCAGAACGTGTCGACGTGGGGGAGCGCGGTCAGCGCGGTGTCGGCGAGCGGCCCGTCGGTCGCCGTGCCGAAGACGTTCCACGTCGAGCCGGTCTGGTCGTCGACGAACGCGTCGTCGCCGGCGGGTGTGAACGTCAGCGACCGCCCGTCGGCCTCCGGGACGAACACGCCGGTGGCGCCGACGTCGAACCCGGCGGCGAGCTCTGCGGTGTCCAGTGCCGAGGCCGTCCCGGGTGTCCAGAAGACGGTGATGTCGGTCGTGCCGACGCTGGTGGCGACCGCTCGCTCCTCGCGCAGCCGTTCGAGCGGGACCGCGACGGCGTCCCCGTCCTGCTCGACGCCGACCATGCGCGTCATCGCGGTGTACCGGCCGTCGACCTCGCCGTCGAAGAGGAACGGCGTGCTGTCCACGTCGTCGTAGCCGGGATACGGGTTGCGCCCGTAGTCGCGGGAGAAGCCGGTGTTGCGGCTGAGCACGATCCCGTCGGGGTAGGCGTCCCGGAAGTCGGACCAGGCGACGGTCGACAGCGGGATCTTGGTGAGCTCGACGCCGGTGAGCTCGCCGACGACGCCGGCACCGGTGAAGTGGCTCCAGAGGGTCTCGGTCTGGCGGTCGTACATGACGAGCGACGAGTTGTACAGCAGTCCCGACGTGCCGAAATCGAAGGTCTCGCCGTCCAGCGTGCGTTCGTAGGCGACGGCGGAGTTGCACAGCGGGCAGTAGGTGACGGTGACCGGCTCGCCGCCGACGACGTCGTTGACGATCTCGTGCCACGTCATGATCTGCACGGGATAGGCACGGCGGTCGCCGTCGATGTCGAGGGCGAGGACCGGCTCGTCGTCCGCCAGGAAGTCGACGTCGCCGACGTCGAGGAAGACGGGCTCGTCGATCGGCGGGATGCCGTCCGGCGGGGGTCCGCCCGACCGGATGCGATCGAGATCGACGGTCGGCTCGGGGACGCCGTCGGGGACCTGGCCGGTGTCGTGGATGTCGAACCCGCTGGCGGTGATCCTCGCCGGGGCGCTCTCGACCCGCTCGACCTCGACCGGTGCGGCGGCGGTTCCGTCGGTCGCACCGTCGTCGGTCGCATCGTCGGTCGTCGCGGTGTCGCCGGGCGGTCCGTCGTCGGTGGTCGCGGTCGCGCCGGGCGATCCCTCGCCGGCCCCGTCGCCGGTGTCCTCGGCCCCGCATGCGACCGCGAGCACGCCGAGTCCGATCGCGAGTGCCGCGGTGCGCCGCGGGTCGGGTCGAGCGCGCCGACGAGGTCGGGGGTCGGCGGAGGGGTCCAGGGGGGCCGGCATGTGGGAGGAACCCTGGTGCGTGGGCGGCGCTTCCCGAGTTCCGCAACTGTTTCGCACGTCCGACGTGCCGGAATTCTCCGATCGGCGTACCGTGTTGTCTCGTTGTGATCGACGGACCATTCGCCTTCGCGCTCACCGCCGGCATGATCGCCACGGTCAATCCCTGTGGGTTCGCGCTGCTCCCGGCCTACCTGTCGGCCTTCGTCGGGCTCGACGAAGATCGTTCGCAGGCGGCGGCGGTGCGCCGTGCACTCGCGGTGTCACTCGTCATGACCGCCGGGTTCGTCACCGTCTTCGCCGTGTTCGGTGCGGTGATCAGCCAGATCTTCACCGGCATCGAGCAGCACCTGCCGTGGGCGACGATCGTCATCGGCATCGGCCTGATCGGGCTCGGCATCTACCTGCTCACCGGGCGACAGCTGGTCCTCAACATCCCGAAGCTGCAGCGCGGAGGCTCGGACGGCACGCTCCCGTCGATGTACCTGTTCGGGGTGTCGTACGCCGTCGCGTCGCTGTCGTGCACGATCGCTCCGTTCCTCGCGGTGACGACGACGACGTTCAACAACGAGAGCTTCCTGTCCGGGGTCGCCGTGTTCGCGGTCTACGGGGCAGGCATGGGACTGGTCGTCACCGTCCTCACCGTCGCCGTCGCGCTCGCGAAGAACGGGATCGTCGCCAAGTTCCGCTCGTTGCTCCCCAAGATCAACCGCATCGCCGGCGTCTTCCTGCTCGTCGCCGGTGCCTACGTCGCCTACTTCGGTTGGTACGAGGTGCGCCTGTTCCGGGGCGACATCGCCGAGGACCCCATCGTCGACGCAGCGAGCGACGTCCAGACCTGGCTGCAGGGCCTGTTCCCGTCGACGCAGACCGCTCCCTGGTACTTCCTCGGTGGTGCCGTCATCGTCGTTGCCGTGTACCTCGCCACCCGCCTGTGGTCGGGCCGGGCACGACCCGACGACGGTGTCGCCGACGCAGCCGGACGTCCCGACGACAGCGCCGACGGGCGGCCGGCGACCGGGGTGAGCACCGCTGCCGAGTGAACGACGGGTGAACTCGCTCAACCGTCGTTGAGAGATCCCGACCGGCTCGATTAGGTTGGCCGGGTGCAACGCGTCGTCGAACACCGGCCCGATCGACCGCCCTGTCCCTGCCCGACCTGTGAGGCGAGCACGTGACGCGCGTCGGCATCAACGGGTTCGGGAGGATCGGGCGGCTCGTCGTCCGGGCGCTCCGCGGCCGATCCGACCTCGAGCTGGTCCACGTGAACGAGCCCCATGCGCCGGTCGCGACGTCGGCGCACCTGGTCGAGTTCGACACCGTCCACGGACGCTACGAGGGCGACGTCGCCGTGGACGGCGCGTCGATGGTGATCGACGGGCGGCCTGTCACGTACTCGTCGTTCAGCAGCCCGGGTGACGTCCGCTGGGAGGACGCCGGGGTCGAGATCGTGATCGAGTCCTCCGGGAGGTTCCGCACCACCGAGGACCTCGAGCCGTACCTCGAACGGGGTGTCCGCAAGGTGATCGTCGCCGCACCGGTCGCGAGCGAGGGCGTGCCCAACATCGTCGTCGGCTGCAACGACGACGCCTACGACCCGGAACGACACGACATCCTGACGGCCGCGTCGTGTACGACCAACTGTCTGGCGCCGGTCGTCAAGGTCGTCCACGAGACGTTCGGGATCGAGCGTGGGGTGATCACCACGATCCACGACGTGACCAACACCCAGGTGATGGTCGATGCCCCACACAAGGATCTCCGCCGGGCCCGGTCGGGTCTCAACTCGCTGATCCCGACCACGACCGGCTCGGCGACCGCGATCACGATGATCTACCCCGACCTGCTCGGCAAGCTCAACGGCATGGCGGTGCGCGTCCCGCTCCTCAACGCGTCGCTCACCGACGCCGTGTTCTCGGTCGCCGTCGACGTGACGGCGGAGCAGGTCAACGATGCCCTCCGCGCGGCGACGACCGGCGACCTCGCCGGGATCCTCGGCTTCGAGGAGCGCCCGTTGGTGTCGGCCGACTACGTGAACGACACCCGCTCGGGCATCGTCGACGGACCGGCGACGATGGTCGTCGACGACCGCCTGGTCAAGATCGTGATCTGGTACGACAACGAGTACGGCTACGCGTTCCGCATGGCCGACCTGGCCGCCCGGGTCGCGGCGAGCCTGCCCGCACGGGGTTGACACCGTCGTGCAACTGCGCAACTACGTCCTGGTCACCGCCGGCTACTGGGCCTTCACGCTGACCGACGGCGCCCTGCGCATGCTCGTGCTGCTCCACTTCCACGACCTCGGCTACTCCGCGGTGACGATCGCCTTCCTGTTCCTCCTGTACGAGTTCATGGGCGTGGTCACGAACCTGTTCGGCGGCTGGCTCGGCGCTCGCAGCGGCCTCAACCGCACGCTGATCGCCGGGCTCGCCCTCCAGATCGTCGCCCTCGGCCTGCTCACGCTCCAGTCCGAGTCGTGGCAGACGTGGGCGTCGGTGGTGTGGGTCATGGGCGCCCAGGCGCTCTCCGGCGTCGCCAAGGACCTCACCAAGATGAGCGCCAAGAGCGCGGTCAAGTACGTCGCCGGCGAGGGCAAGCTCTTCCGCCTGGTGGCGCTGCTGACCGGCTCGAAGAACGCGCTCAAGGGCGTCGGGTTCTTCATGGGGGCGGCGTTGCTGTCGGCGTTCGGGTACGACCGGGCGCTGTGGATCATGGCCGGGCTGGTCGCGGCGGCACTGGTGGCGGTGCTCGTGCTGCTCGACGAGGACATCGGCCGGGCCAAGGTCAAGCCGCCGCTGCGGTCGATCCTGTCGACGTCGACGGCGATCAACCGGTTGTCGGCGGCCCGGTTCTTCCTGTTCGGGTCGCGCGACATCTGGTTCGTCGTCGCCCTCCCGGTGTTCCTCGACGAGGTGCTCGGCTGGAGCTTCGAGGGTATCGGGGCGTTCATGGCGACGTGGGTGATCGGCTACGGCGTCGTCCAGGCGTTCGCGCCCCGGCTGCTCGGTCGCGAGACGCAGTCGCTGTCCGCGGCCCGTCTGCTCGCGCTGGCGCTGGCCGCCGTGTCGGGCTCGATCGCGGTGTTCGTCGCGATCGACGTCGGTCGCACGGTCGCGGTCGTCGGCGGCCTGATCCTGTTCGGCGTCGTGTTCGCCCTGAACTCGTCGCTGCACTCGTACCTGATCCTGGCCTACTCCGAGCGCGAGGAGGTCTCCCTCGACGTCGGCTTCTACTACTCGGCCAACGCCTGGGGACGCCTGGTCGGCACGCTGCTGTCGGGCATCCTGTACGTGTGGGGCGGCCTCGAGGCCGCCCTGTGGGGCTCGACGGCCTTCGTGATCACGACCTTCCTGCTGACGCTGCGCCTCCCACCGTTGCCGGCGCCGACCCCGGCCCCAGCCCGCCGCACCGCACGCACCTGAACCTCCCCGGAACGATCCCGGCCCGATACCCGTTCTGTGTCACCGATTTGGTCGGCGACGACCAAATCGGTGACACAGAACGGGCCTGACGGTCAGCAGACGGCGCGGACGGCGGGGTAGGGGTTGACGGGGGAACCGCCGCCGGGGTGGATCTCGAAGTGGAGGTGGTTGACGCTCGTGTTCCCGGTGGCGCCGACGTAGCCGATCACCTCGCCCTGCGACACGCTGCGACTCGAACCCTGCCACGCGCTCAGGTGGGCGTAGTAGTAGCGGGTGCCGTCGCCGGCGGTCAGCCAGGCGGCGTTCCCGCCGAGGCGGTTGGTCTTGAAGTACACCGAACCCGCCTCGACGGCGACGAGCGGCGTGCCGCGCGGCGAGAGCATGTCGACGCCCTGGTGGCTGCGTCCGCCGGAGCGGGGTGCGCCCCAGGTGTCGGAGAACGTCATGGTCCCCCGTACCGGGCAGATCATGCCGGTCGGCTGCGGCGGGGGTGGCGGGGGCTC
>CBFCWS010000093.1:0-9668 GCA_965601765.1 uncultured Ilumatobacter sp.
CGTCTCCATGTGCCCATTCCACCAGCGCTGTCTAGGACGTTTCCGCCACCTCGGCCATCGGATTCGTACCGCGCCAGACTCGTGCCGTGGACCCGGTCCTGCGAGCCATCTCCGACGTGCTCGCGACGACGCCCCGCGTGATGTTCTGCGCGAAGGACCTGGCCGGGCGGTACACGGCGGCGAACCGCACGTTCGCCGAGCGCGCCGGGGCTGCCGGCGCGGGGGAGGTGATCGGCAGGACGGCGCACGACCTCTTCCCGGCCGACCTCGCCGACAGCTACGTCACCCAGGACGAGGAGGTGCTCGCGACCGGCCGCGCGCTCACGAACGAGCTCGAGTTCATCACGCGGCCCGACGGCTCGATCGGCTGGTACCTGACGTCGAAGGCCCCGGTCGTCGGCGTCGACGGTTGCGCGACCGGGTTGGTGAGCGTGTCGATCGACCTGCGGACGCCCGCCGACGCGGCCGCTCCCCACGCCGGCCTCGTGCGGGTCGTGGCGCACATCCGGGAGCACCTCGCCGATCCGCTCACGGTGGCCGATCTCGCGGCGGTCGGCGACATGACCAGCTCGCAGCTCGAGCGGGTGTGCGGACGGGTCCTCGGGCTGTCGCCCAAGCAGCTCGTGCTGCGGTTGCGGATCGAGCGGGCGCTCGCCGAGCTGCGCGATCCCGGCAGGACGATCGGCGACATCGCGCACGCCTGCGGCTACTACGACCAGAGCGCGTTCAACCGCCACTTCCGCCGGGTCGTCGGGATGAGCCCCACCGCCCATCGTCGCGGTTGACCGGCACGTGGCAGGATCGGGACATGTCGTCGCACACGCAGGCATCGGCTCGACCGGCATCGGCTCGACCGGCATGGGCTCGATCGGTGGGGTCGTTCGGCTCGGTGGGGTCGCGCTCCTCGGTCTCGTCGGTCGGGTCGATCGCATCGGCGGGTTCGGCCGGTTCGATCCTCTCGATCGGGTCCGCCGGATCGATCCTGTCGGTCGCGTCGGCGGGGTCGATCCTATCGATCGGTTCGGCCGGCTCGATCCTGTCGATCGGGTCCACCGGCTCGATCCTCAGCTCGAGCTCCGACGGGGCGATGCTGTGTCGCGACGGCGAACGGATGGGCACGCGCGACCTCGTCCGGCACGTGGGCCTCGTCGCCGGTGCCGGCATCGCGGTCGGGATCGTGCTCGGCGCGATGACGAGCGCTTTGCGAAGATGGACGACATGACCGACGCCGACGCCCGCACCGAGCATCCGACCATGGCCGACCTCGACGCTGCGGTCGACGACGTGCTCGCGAGCCCGGCCGACGTCGGGACCGTCGATCTGATCGTGCGTCGCCCGGCGGAGGACGAACGTCAGGTGCTCGCGGCCGGTGAACTGGTCGTCGGCGCCGGCTTGGTCGGCGACAACTACCTCGAGCGCGGGAGCCCGAGCACACCCGACGGGTCGGCGCATCCCGAGGCCCAGCTGAACCTGATGAACAGCCGGTCGCTGTCGGCGGTGTCGGGCGGCGACCGGTCGCGCTGGCCGCTCGCCGGCGATCAGTTCGTCGTCGACCTGCTGCTGACGACCGAGAACCTCCCGACGGGCACGCGGCTCGCGATGGGCTCGGCGGTGATCGAGGTCTCGGCCAAGCCCCACAACGGTTGCGCGAAGTTCGCGCGCCGGTTCGGTCAGGACGCCGCACGCTGGGTCAACCAGCACAAGGAGCAGCGGCGGCGCGGACTGAACGCGATCGTGGTCGAACCCGGCGTCGTCCACCAGGGCGACGCGATCCGCATCCTGCGCTGACGCGCCGTCGCCGCCAGACGACCGGGAGCCGCGATGGGGACCCCGTCGACGGTGAGGCTGACGTACGACGATCACCCGGCACGCCCTCGACCTCGACGAGCTGATCGATATCGCCGAGGGGCGAACCCACGCGCACCCTCGCCGACGAGGAGTGCCGCCAGTACCTCCGACGAACCTGCCCACCGCAGGCTCCGGACCGGTAGCACCCGCTCGTCACCGAACCGATCTGCCCGACGCCCGTGTCGGAGCCGCGGCTCGAACCGATCTCGGCGCTCGAGGTGGTGCACGTCTTCGACGATCCGTGGCGTCGGCCGGACGGGAGCCGGACAGGCGGTCTGTGGAAGCGATCATGACGTCGGGGCGCGTGATCGCTGCCACAGAATCCTGAGCGTGCGTCGCTCGGGGCGTGCCCGCCTGTTCGAGGACGGGTGGCGTCAGGTGGCGGCTCTGCCGCGCTTCCAGTAGCCGCGGGCCGTCACGGTCGACCGGGAACGGCCGCGTTCGTCGAACAGGTGGGTCCGGAGGCGCTGGACCGCCGCCGCCTCACCGGCCACCCAGACGTGGTCGGGGAGCTCGGGCATCGCCCGGACCGCTGCGACCATCGCATCGCCGGGGTTCGCCCCCGGCTCGGCGTCGAGCCAGCTGATCGTCGTCGCCGGGTGCGGCGGGAGGTCGAGTCGGGCATCGGGGTGTGCCACCTCGACGTGGACGTCGATCGGGCGGTCGTGGGGGAGCGCTTCCAGCAGCTGCCCGATCGCCGGGATCGCCGTCTCGTCGCCGACCAGGAGGTGCGACCGTGCCCGGTCGTCGACGGCCTCGCTCCGGCCCGGCCCCGAGACGGCGGCGTCGTCGCCCACCGCTGCCGATCTGGCCCATCCGGTGGCGGCACCGTCGTCGTGCAGCACGAAGTCGAGCGTCAACTCGAGTCGATCGGGGTCGAAGTAGCGGGGGGTGAACGTGCGGATCGGTGCGCGGTGGCCGTTCGGCAGCTCGAACTGGTTGCCGGTCCACGTCGGCATCACGAGCTCCGAGCTCCCGGCAGGTGGGAGGAGCAGGCGGACGCTCGAGGCCGGTCCGTC
Organism: uncultured Ilumatobacter sp.; assembly: GCA_965601765.1. Taxonomy (GTDB): domain Bacteria; phylum Actinomycetota; class Acidimicrobiia; order Acidimicrobiales; family Ilumatobacteraceae; genus Ilumatobacter. The sequence goes on from CBFCWS010000093.1 coordinate 2,868, forward strand.
GATCGCGAACCCCTCGAGCTCGTCTCCGCCCAGCACGATGCGTGCCATGTGCGGGCTGAGCGGTTCGACCGACCGCACCTGCACGCGGCGGAACGGCGGTGGCTCGCGCCGGGTCCGGACGACTCCGGGGTGATCGGCGTCGGGCGGCACCGCACCACTCTGCCCGAGATCGACCGCCCGCGCACGCCGGCCGCCCCGCGTCACCTTGGACTCGGCACGTCAGCGGTGCTCGCGTCGCCAGACGACCTTCAGTGCGGACCACACCTCGGAGATCGCGCAGACCTTGACGTCGACGAGGCGCGTCTCGAGCACGGCGGCGCGAACGACGTCACCGGTGAGATCGGTCGCCACGCCGGAAGTCTTCTTCTGCCATGCGAGCCACGCGAACCGATCCGGCGCGATCGACGCCTCGATCTCGGGGAGGTCGCGGAGCAGGTCGGCGCGTTCTGTGAAGAAGGCGACGATGCCGTCCGGCGCATCGCCGAGCCCGGCGGCGAGGGTCGCACCCTCCGGGAGATCGAGCAGAGCGGCGAACCCGTGCGGCTCGTCGAGCGTCGCGATCCGGTGGTCCGGCTCGATGCCGAGCTTCTTCGCGAGGGGGGTCCCCGAGTAGCCGGACGACGCTGACGGCATGCCCGAGCGTAGCGCTGCGCCGCGCGGCCTCCCGCCGGGAGAGGTCGGCCCGAGACGCTGCCGGCGCGAAGGTGACGTCCGACGTCGGGTTCGCGCCGGCAGACGTCAGCTGGTCAGGTGGGCGACGACGTCGGTGAGCGGGATGTCCTCGCGTTCGCCGCTGCGCCGGTCCTTGACCTCGACGAGGCTCTCGGCGGGATCGTCGGCGTCGATGCCACGGCCGCACACGACGATCGTCGGCACGCCGATCAGCTCGGCGTCCTTGAACCGAACACCCGGCGACACACCCTCGCGATCGTCGAAGAGCACCCGCAACCCGGCCTCCTCCATGTCGGCGGCCAACCGCTCGGCAGCCGGCCGCTGCGGCCCGCCCTCCTTGCCGGCGATGACGAGGTGGACGTCGGCAGGTGCGACCTCGCGCGGCCAGATGAGCCCGAGATCGTCGTGGTTGGTCTCGGCCAGCGCGGCGACCGCCCGCGACACGCCGATGCCGTAGGAGCCCATGGTGACGGTGACGAGCTTCCCGGACTCGTCCTGCACCTTGAGGTCGAGCGCCTCGGCGTACTTGCGGCCGAGCTGGAAGATGTGGCCCATCTCGATGCCACGCGCGATCTCGAGCGTCCCGTCACACGACGGGCAGGGATCGCCGTCGACGATCTCGGCCGCCTGGATCACCCCGTCGGCGGCGAAGTCACGCCCCATCGTGAGGTGGAGCACGTGGTGGCCGTCCGCATTGGCGCCGGTGACCCACTGGGTACCGTCGACCACGCGGGGATCGACGAGGTACCGCACACCCGACGCCGACCCACGCCCGAGGCCCTGCGGGCCGATGTAGCCCTTCACGAGGGCCGGGTTGGCGGCGAAGTCGGCGTCGTCGAACGGGGTCACCTCCGCGGGTGCCACCTGGGCCTCCAGGCGCTTCGCGTCGACCTCCCGGTCTCCCGGCACGCCGATCGCGAGCGGCTCGGTCGTGCCGTCGGGTCGGCGGAGCTTGACGATCACGTTCTTGAGCGTGTCGGCCGCCGTCCAGTCCCGGTCCGGGTGCCGCAGCTCGGGCGAGGCGTTGAGGAAGTCGACGAGCGTCTCGATCGTCGGCGTGTCGGGCGTGTCGGCGACGACGGCGTCCGCGAGCCCGTCGAGCGGGACCGGTGGGGGAGCGGGCACCTCGACCGCCTCGGTGTTCGCCGCGTAGCCGCAGGCGGTGCAGTGCACGTAGGTGTCCTCGCCGACCTCGAGTGGGGTCAGGAACTCTTCCGACGCCGACCCGCCCATCGCACCCGACATCGCCGAGACGATCACGACCGGGAGGCCGAGCCGCTCGAAGGTGCTGATGTACGCCTCGCGGTGGCGGTCGTAGCTGCGCTGGAGCCCCTCGTCGTCGACGTCGAAGCTGTAGGAGTCCTTCATCACGAACTCGCGGCCGCGCAGGAGCCCGGCGCGCGGGCGAGGTTCGTCGCGGTACTTGGTCTGGATCTGGTAGAGGCACAGCGGCAGGTCCTTGTACGAGCCGTACGTGCCCTTGACCATCAGCGTGAACATCTCCTCGTGGGTCGGGGCGAGGAGGAAGTCGGCCTGGTGGCGGTCTTTCAGCCGGAACACGTTGTCGCCGTACTCGACCCACCGGCCGGTCGCCTCGTAGGGCTCCCTGGGGAGCAGCGCGGGGAAGTGGACCTCCTGGAAGCCGGCCGCGTCCATCTCCTCCCGGATGATCCGTTCGACGTTGCGGTAGACGATCCAGCCCAGCGGCAGCCACGAGAACGCGCCAGGTGCCGCGCGGCGGATGTAGCCGGCCCGCACGAGCAACCGGTGCGACGGCACCTCGGCGTCCGCGGGATCGTCGCGCAGGGTCCGCAGGAACAGGTTCGACATCCGGAGCACGCTGCGACGATACCGGCTGCCGGGCATGCCGACCGGTCTGCGACGATGGCCGGGTGGTGCGACTCGGGACGATCGTGATGGGCGCTTCGGATGTCGACCGGGCGGTGGAGTTCTGGAGCGCTGCGCTCGGCTACGAGGCGGTCGAGTTCCCGGATTCCGAGAACGGGTTCACGATCCTGCGGCCGCCGTCCGGGGACGGAACCCGGGTGGCGCTCCAGCGCGACGATCGGGCCGCCGACCCGGTGCCGCGCGTCCACCTCGATCTGATCGTCGACAGCGCCGCCGAACAGCGCGGCGAGATCGAGCGGCTCGTCGGTCTCGGCGCGGCGGAGGTCGAGTGGGGGTCGTACCCGCCCGACCCGGACTTCGTCGTCCTCGCCGACCCGGTCGGCAACCGCTTCTGCGTGGTGGACGCCGGCCACGGATAGGGCTTCGTTCTGCCTCTGGCAGCACCGGCCGGCACCGCCGGCGATCGGCGTGAGATGACCCCATGCCCTCGACCACCGCCGCAGGAACGGTCTCCGAGCGCCTGCTCGACGTACGCATCGTCATGCTGGCCGACGGGGTGAGCGACGAGCCGTCCGACCGCATCATCGTCGAGCTCCTCGCGCTCGCCGCCGACGACGCCGGATCGGACATCTGCCTGTTCGTCGACTCGCCCGGCGGCTCGGTGCCGGCCGAGGTGGTGGCCGCTCGTTGCCGCTGGCGTCGTCGGCCTCGTCGTCCTGTGGGCCTTCGGCACCGAGTGGACGGGTCTGCGGGGGTCGCATCCGATCGGATGGATCACGCTGATCGTGGTCCTGATCGGTTCGATCGGACCGATGGTCCGGGCGTCGGTCGGTGCGCCACCTCGTCGGCGGAGGCCGTGGGTCACGTGGGCGGCCCGGGCGGCGCTCGTGGTCGGGACGATGCTGCTCGTCGCCGTGCTGGTGTTCGTGCAGCCGATGTCGGCCGAACGAGTGACGCTCGATGCGACCGCGTCCGACGCCCGTGTCACCGTCACCGACGGGGCGACCGAATTCCGGATGGCGCCGGCGGCGCCCCTTCGGACCGGCCTCGCGTCCTACCCGGGTGCGCGGGTCGATCCCCGCTCGTACGCACAGGTGCTCCGCCCGGTCGCGGAGGCCGGGTACCCGGTCGTCGTCCACAGGCAGCCCGTCAACCTCGCGACCCTCTCCGTCCGTGCTGGGGACTCGGTGATCGGCGACGTGGACGACGAGGTGGACCGCTGGGTGATCGGCGGTCACTCCCTCGGGGGAGCGATGGTGGCGTCCTCTGCCGAGTCCGAGCGGGCGGAGCCGGCGGGACTGCTGCTCTACGTGGCATTCCCCGCGAGCGACATCTCCGATCGTGCCGGTCTCGAGGTCGCGTCGGTCCCGGGTGCGAACGTCGAGCTCGCCGACCTCGACGACATCGCCGCCTCGGTGCCCGAGCTACCTCCCGAGACGGTGTTCGTCGCGATCGACGGTGCCATCCACTCGTTCTCCAGCGACTACGGGCCCCGGCGCGGGGACGGAACGGCCACGATCACCCGGGAGGACGCCCAGGATCAGATCGTCGCAGCGACGCTCGAGATGATGCGGCTGCGTCACGGGCGGGGGACGTGCTCCGGTAGCTGTCGACGAGATGGATGGCCATCGCGCGGTAGCGCTCGTCGGCGTCGCGACCACCGTCGAGGCCGTGGATCAGCAGGCTCGTGAACCCGTGGACGGCGGCCCACAGCACGTGCGCGATCTGAGACGGATCGCCGTCGAGCTCGCCCTGCTCGACGGCATCGACGACCGCATCGATCAGCGGCTGCATGGTGGAGCGGGCGAAGGCGCGGCTGTCGGCAGGCGCGTCGTACTCCGGGAGCGGCCGGCCGGTCATGAGGTCGTACAGGTGCGGATTCGCGAGCGCGTTGTCGCGGTAGGCGTCGCTCAGCTCCAGGATCGTCGGGATCGGATCGAGGCCGGGGTCGACGGTCTCGAGGCGCTCGGCGAGGCGCGCGTACCCGGCGCGGAAGAGCGCGTCGATCAGGCCCGGCTTGCCGCCGAACGAGGTGTACACGGCCTGGGTCGACGTGCCCGCGAGCTCGGCGATCCGCCGCAGCGAGAGAGCGTGCGGTCCTGCTTCGCGGAGCACCCGCTCGGCGACGGCGAAGAGGTCGCCGTCCGTCGCGTGCGGTCCGCGTTCGTCGGCCATCACGGCAAGATAGCGCGACAGTGCCATAACAGTGTTATGCTTCGCCTATGACCCCGTCGCTCGCACCCCCAGCGCCTCGTCAACGGGCCCGCGAGGCCCTCATCGGTCGGGACGTCGCCCGCCTCGCCCTCGCCCAGCGTCGCCTTCGCTCACTCCCGCGCGGCGACGGCGGTCCGGTCATGCTGATCACCGGATTCGGCGGCACGGACCGATCGCTCGAGCCGCTCAGACGATTCCTCCGCCACCTCGGCCACGACGCACGTGCGGTCGGTCTCGGCCGGATGGACGACGACGTGGAGGCCAACTTCCCCCAGGTCGGGCATCGCAGCGAGCGACTCGCCGAGGAGACGGGCCGGCCGGTCGCACTGATCGGCTGGAGCATCGGCGGCGTGCTCGCCCGGGAGGCGGCCCGCGACCACGCGGCGTCGGTCCGACGGGTGATCACGTTCGGCACGCCGATCGAGGGTGGGCCCGGCTACACCGCACTCGCCGGCCGCTACAGCGACGAGCGCCTCCGTGCGATCCGAGCGCTGATCGAGGAGCGTCACGAGACCCCGATCACGGTGCCCGTCACCGCGATCCGAAGCCACAACGACGGCGTCGTGTCGACCGAGGCGTGCGTCGACCGCCGCACGCCGGGCGCGGAGAACATCGAGGTGAGCGGTACCCACCTCGGCATGTCGCTCGACCCCGACGTGTGGTCGGTGATCGCCGAGCGCCTGGCGAGTTGATCAGGCAGCGAGCAGGCGCGCGCTCGGACGGTGACCGGAGGGTGGCTGCCCGAGGCCGGCCTCGTCGCGATGTCGTCGTTCGACGTGGGTGCCGGAGGCGACTCGATCGTCGGCCCGACGCGTGTTCGATCGGGAGCTCGCCGCGAACAGTCGGCGCAGGCCGTACAGGCCGACCGCCTTCACGCAGCGTGGTGTACAATGCCCCCTCGCTACAGGCGGAAGCAACCCGGAACGGTAGGAGGAACCGAAGATGAACGATGACGGACGCATGCGTTGGGGACTGCTCGGCGCGTCGCTCGTGCTGACGACCGGGGTGCTGGCGCTCGTACCCGGCCTCGCGAGCCCGGCTGACGAGCCGGTCGACGCCGTCGGCTCCGACTCGTCGGCAACGATCACGATCGACGGTTCCGAGGTCGGCCACAGCGGTGGAGACACGCAGACGCTCGGCAACGGGCTCGGGTGCCGGCTCCTCGCGACACCGGACGACAACCTGCTCCGGTTCGGCGGTGGCGGCAAGGACGTCGGCTTCGTCGACGGCAGCATCGGGATCAAGAGCAAGGGCAACGGTCAGGACTGCGGCCAGGTCGAGGAGGACGAGGCGCTGACCGTCGGTCTCGGCACTGCGTCCGTGCTGGACGGGCTCGCCATCTCTCGGGCCGACCTCGACATCGAGGTGCTCCAGGATTCCGGTGTGACGGCCACGGCCGTGCTGGTCGACGCCGATGACGCCTCCGTCATCGTCGGGACCTTCGAACTGTTCACCGGTGCACAGGTGCCGCCCGGAACGCCCGACGTCGACAACACGCCGTCGTCGACCTCGGCCGTCCCCGTCGCCTACTGCAACCCGCAGTCGTCGTCCGGCCCGAACGCGTCCGAAGCCGACAACTGCTACTGGGCGATCCAGTCCGACACCCCGTTCAACCGGCTGATCCTCACGGAGGACTCCGGTGGCAAGGCCTCGCTGCAGGGTGGCGGCGACTGGCCGGCTGCCGGTCCGGGCGGGCCGACCGTGTTCCACCTCACCGACGCCCCGACCGGGATCCTCGCCTGTGGCGACGTCATCAGCGTCGGCGACCCGTCGCTCGGCGGTGTGATCACCCGGCTCGGGACACCGGAGGCGGGCGACAACTGCGATCTCAAGCCGTACAACTTCCAGATCGACGGAGACGTCGTCGAGTTCGAGCCGGAGGGTTCGACGGGCGCACGGTACTCGGGTGTGATCACGAAGGACATCGCGCAGCCGCCGCCGAACGCCCCCACCACCGACCTGCGCTGGATCGAGTACGACAAGGACGGCGACGGCGTGCTCGGCTTCGTGCCGATGCAGTGGTGCGCCGACGACGACCTCGACGGCAGCACGCTCCCCACGACCACC
>CBFCWS010000094.1:0-9466 GCA_965601765.1 uncultured Ilumatobacter sp.
CGAGACGATCGATTGGTTCGTCATGACCCCATTCCACCATCGTCGTCGGCGGCGAGGTAGTGCCGACCGTCCCCTTCGTGTCGCCGTCCCGACGAACGGTCAGAAGAGCGTGGGCTGCTCGGGGCGGAACGTCCGGGGCGCACCGGGCCAGTGCACGTGGTGGTCCATGAAGATCCACGTGCGCCGGTGGATCGCCGAGGGGCCGTAGCCCTGCAGCGCCCGTTTGTGGTCGGGGCAGGGGTATCCCTTGTTCGCGTCGAACGACCAGTTCGGATAGTGGGCGGAGAGCTCTCGCATGTGGCGGTCGCGGACGACCTTGGCGAGGATGCTCGCCGCGGCCACGCTGAGGCAGTCCCGGTCGGCCTTGACCCGCATCTCGACGGCCGGGACGCAAGGCGACACGAAGTCCCAGCGTCCGTCGCTGACCGCCACGTCGGGGACGACGTCCAGCCCGGCGATCGCGCGCCGGCAGGCGAGCCGCTGCGCGTCGGCCATTCCGAGCTCGTCGCACTCTGCCTGCGACACCGCTCCCACCGACCACGAGACGCACCACGCGGCGATGCGCCCGAACAACCGCTCCCGCTCGACTTCGGGCAGCAGCTTGGAGTCGCGGACGCCCAGCACCCGACGATCGCGCGGGAGCACCGCGGCGCCGACCATCAGCGGTCCGGCCCAGGCACCACGGCCGACCTCGTCGATCCCGACGACGGTCTCGAACCCGCGCGCCCAGAGGTCCCGCTCGATGCGTCGTGTCGGTGCCCGCCCGCGGCCCACGTCAGCGCAGCACGAGGGAGGCGTCGCCCGGCTCGATCGCGCCGACGCGGAAGAAGCCGCTGTCCACCGAGTTCCCGACGAGGCGATCGGCGACGTCGGCGGTGACCGCGGCGAGCAGGCCCCCCGACGTCTGCGGGTCGAAGCACAGCGCCTCCGGACCCGGATCGGCCGTCGAGTCGAGGTGGCCCTCCAGGTAGTCGCGGTTGCGCGGATCGCCGCCGGTGCGCACCCCGGCCTCGGCGACGGCGAGCGACCCCGGGTAGGCGACGATCGACGACGTGTCGATGACCGCCCGGACGCCGCTGCGCTCGGCCATCTCCCAGCTGTGCCCGGCGAGGCCGTACCCGGTGACGTCGGTCACCGCATGCACGCCGTCGCCCTCGCGGCGGAGGCGATCGGCGGCGTCCCGGTTGAGGTGCTTCATACCGGCGATGGCAGCGTGACGCGCAGCCGCGTCGCCGCCGGCCAGGGCGAGACCGGTGCCGATCGGCTTCGACAGCACCAGGACGTCACCCGGCCGCGCGCCCGCCTTGCGGAACACGCGGTCGGGGTGGACGACGCCCTGGACGGCGAGCCCGTAGACCGGTTCGGGGTTGCGGATGGTGTGACCGCCGGCGACGGCGCCGCCCGCCTCGGCGACGGTGCGGGCACCGGCCTCGAAGATCGCGACGATCGCGTCGCGCGGGAAGTCCTCGGGGAACGCCGCGACGTTGATCGCCATCACGACCTGGCCACCCATCGCGAAGACGTCGCTGCACGCGTTGGCGGCGGCGATCGCACCGAAGTCGGCCGGGTCGTCGACGAGCGGCGGGAAGAAGTCGGTGGTCGACACGATCGCGACGTCGTCGCTGACCCGGTAGATCGCGGCGTCGTCGAACGGTGCCAACCCGACCAGGAGCGACGGGTCGGTCGGGACGGGGAAGTCGGCGACGAGGTCGGTGAGCAGCGCTGCGCCCCACTTCGCGGCGCACCCGCCACACGACGTCCACTCGGTGAGTCGGAGTGCGTCGGAGGTGGGCACGTCGGTGATCGCCATCGCGCCAGCCTATGTGGGCCCTCGGCGCTCGCCGTCGCGGCGGGCGGTCGCGGTTACCGGGCTGGGGCGGGCCAGAGGGATTCGCCCTTCGCGGCCTCGGTCGACCAGTCGGGAGCGACCGACGGCGCCACCAGTCGGAGGGGCTCGCCGGTCTGCTCCCAGAGGACGGCGGGGCGTTCGCCGTGCCACCGCACCGCGAACGAGACGTTCGACGACGGACCGGTCGCGATGCCGTACGCCTCGAACGACTGCCCGAGCCAGGGCTCGGGGATGCCTGCGGGGAGCAGCGCCGTGCGGTCGGCCAGCAGCGAGTCGAGCCATGCGATCTCCGCGATCCCGCCCGGGGAGAACGCCGGGCGGGGAAGGACCGGGCGGTCGCGTGTCATGGCCGCCAGGTCGCTTCGCGCGCGGCGCTCGTCGGCGACGAGGAGGACGCGATCGGCAGCACCGAGCGCCTGGGTGGCCACCCACCCGCCGTCACCGTCGCGTGCGACCGATTCCACCGCGTCGACGAGCTCGGGCAACCAGGGATCCGGGCGCTCACCCATCCGGACGAGCTCGCCCAGTGCGAGCAGGAACCCGGTCGGGTCGTCATCGCCGTGTGGCATCGCGCCGAGTGCGAGCTCGCACCGCATCGCCGCGACGCGCTCGGCCGAGGTGGCACCGGGGTCGCCGTCGGGGAGCACGAGGCGGCTGGCTCGGTCGACGATCGTGCGCCATCCGCGGGCGATCTGGCCGATCGGCGGCAGGCCGCTCGGAACGCGCCCCGACACCGGTCCCGAGTGCGCGATGGCGACCTGCACCGTCGAACGGTGCGCGAGCGGCATCACGAAGGCGGTGGACGGGAGCTCGATCCCCTCGATCGGCACGTCGGCGATCGGACGCTCCGTGTACACGTCGCGGCGATCGAGGGCGATGGCGACCGGGTGCGTCGAGGCGTTCTCGAACTCGACGAGCGTCATGCCCCCACGGTCGGGGATCGACCCGATGCGCTGCACGACGTCACCGTCGGGGACCTTGAGGCGCGTCTCGACGACGGCGGTCGCGTCGAGGCGCCGCTGGCGGACGGCGGCCTCGTCGGCCGGGACGTGCCACCGGTCCTCCGCGGCCACGTACCAGTCGAGCGCACCGTGGGCACCGTCCCACGGGCGGATCCCACCCCACGGTGTGACCGCAGCCCACCACTCCTGCCCGAGCGCCCCGATCGTGATCATGTCGGTCCGGTGCGGGCCGCGCGAGCGGACCCGGTCACCTCGCGTCGTGTCGGTGTCGATCTCGGCATGGTCGTCAGCGTAGGCAGTGACGGCTCGGAGGCGCCGATCACCGACCGCAGTGGGCTCGCCGTTCGACAGTACCCTCGGTGTCGTGGATCCGGCGGTGCTCGTGCCCCTGAAGGCGTTCCGGCACGCGAAGGGCCGGCTCGCCGGGCACCTCTCGCCGGACGAACGACATCGGCTGGCCGTCGGGATGGCCGCACGCGTCGTCGGCGCCGCGGCGCCGCTGCACGTGTACGTCGCGTGCGACGACGACGAGGTGGCGTCGTGGTCGGAGTCGGTCGGTGCCGACGTGCTCTGGGGACCCGGTCTGGGCCTCAACGGAGCGATCGACCAGGGTGTGACGACCCTGGCGGGCAAGGGCCACGACCACGTGGTCATCCTCCACGGGGATCTCCCGCTCGCGCGCGATCTCGGCTCGCTCGTGTGGCCGGACGAGATCGTCATCGTCCCGGATCGCAGATCGGACGGCACCAACGTGCTGTCGCGACCCGCGAGCTCCCGGGTGGCGGCGTCGTACGGCGGCGGGAGCTTCGCTCGACACCACGCGGCAGCGGTCGCGACCGGGTTGCCGGTCACCGTTCGTCACGATCCGCTGCTCGAGCTCGACATCGACACGGTCACCGACTGCCGCCACCCCCTCGTCGCCGACGTCGTGGCGTCGATCCTGACGCCGTCCGGCTGAAACCGGGGCCGGATGGTGCGCTGCGGGCGCCGTCTCGCGACGCCACGGCGTAGCCTCGCGCCGATGCGCCCGATCGAGACCGAGCCGCCGCGGCACCTGCGACCCTCGCATCGCCGGCGGTCGCCACGATGACGGGCACTCGGATGCGGATCGGCGTCGTCGTCGTCCCGACCGATCCGTGGGAGCGCACCGTCGCCGACGTGCGCCGCCTCGAAGCCCTCGGGTTCGACCACGTCTGGGTCTACGACCACCTGTCCTGGCGCCGCTACCACGAGCGCGCGTGGCACGCCACCTACCCGTGGCTGGCCGGGCTCGCGATGGCGACCTCGACGATCCGGCTGGGGACGATGGTCGCGAACCTCAACGTCCGCCACCCGCTCACCCTGGCGAAGGACGCGATGACGATCGACCACATCTCGTCGGGCCGGTTCGTGCTCGGGTTGGGCGCCGGAGGCCTCGGCTACGACGCCGCGGTCCTCGGCCAGGCACCGCTGTCGCCGCGGCAGCGCACCGAGCGTCTCGCCGAGGCGGTCCCGTTGATCGACGGGTTGCTGCGCGGCGAGGTGCACGACCACCACGGTCGGTACTTCGACGTCGTCGACGGCCGGGTGCTCCCCGGCTGCGTCCAGCGGCCGCGGGTGCCGATCGCGGTGGCGGCGGGAGGTCCTCGATCGATGGGCGTCGCCGCCGAACACGGGGACGCATGGATCACCTACGGCGCGAGCGGGAGCTGGGACCCCTTCCCGGACGACATCTCGCGTACGGCCGGGGAACAGCTCCGCATCGTCGACGAGCACTGCGACCGGCTCGGGCGGGACCCCGCCACGCTCGATCGGATCTTCATGATCGACAACGGCAGCGAGCGACCGCTGGCGAGCCTCGACGCCTTCGTCGACGCCATCGGCAGGTACGCGGAGATGGGATTCACCGACGTCGTGTTCCATCATCCGCGGGCGGACGACCCGGTGTGGTGCGACGACGCCGCGATCCTCGAGCAGATCGCGGACGAGATGCTCTCCGCCGCGTTCGCCGCCTCGGGAGGCGGCCACCCGTGAACGCCAACGAGCCGGGGCAGCCGACGACGTCGATCGCCGACCCGACGTTCGACCTGCCCACACCCACGATCGCGCTGGCGATCGGCGCGCACCCGGACGACGTCGAGTTCGGCTGCGGTGCGACGCTGGCCAAGTGGGCGGCGGACGGGTGCACGATCCACCATCTGGTCCTGACCGACGGCTCGAAGGGAACCTGGGACGCGCACGCCGACCTCGTCGCGCTCGCCGCCCGCCGGCAGGTCGAGCAGCGCGACGCCGCGCGGCGTCTGGCGGGGACGCCGGAGCGGGCCGGCGAGGTGGTGTTCCTCGGTCGCGTCGACGGCGAGCTCGACAGCGATCTCGCCACGCGGGCGGCGGTCGCTCGCGTCATCCGTGAGCTACGACCCGAGGTCGTCCTCGGCCACGACCCGTGGAAGCGGTACCGGTTGCACCCCGACCACCGCCATGCCGGGTTGCTGGCGTGCGAGGGGATCGTCGCCGCCCGGGACCCGCACTTCTTCCCCGGCGAGGGAGGACGGCACCACCGCCCGGAGCACCTGCTGCTCTGGGAGGCCGACCAACCCGACCACGTCGAGGACGTGACGAGCACCGTCGACACCAAGCTCGCCGCACTCGAGGCCCACGAGTCACAGTTCGAGTCGACGATGAAGGCCGTCGATCTCGACGAGCTCGCCGCCTTCCGCGATCGGATCCGGGATCGGCTGGCCGGCCTCGGTGCGCCCTACGGCTTCGGCGCCGCCGAGGTCTTCGCCCGGATCAGCAACCTCTGAGCCGGCGCGGGACGCGACGATGGCGGGCGCCGGAGCGGCCCGCCATCGTGGGGATCGTGTCGGCCGGTCGTTCGACCGGCACTGCGGCTCAGGAGTTGAGCGCGGACTTCAGCGTCGAGCTCGCCGAGAACTTCATGGCGGTCGAGGCCTTGATGTCGACCGGCTCGCCCGTCTGCGGGTTGCGCCCGGTGCGAGCGGCGCGCTCGGTGGTCGAGAAGGTCCCGAAGCCGGGCCATGCGACCTTGTTGCCGGACTTGGCCTCCGACACGACGGTGTCGAAGAACGCTCCGATGGTCCGCTCGGCGTCGGCCTTGCTGACGCCGGCTTCCGAAGCGATCGCGTCGAGGAGTTCTGCCTTGGTCATGGTGTTGGTGTTCCTTTGTTCGCGGGGACGAGAAGTGTGCGTTGACGGCACTGCGACTGCATCCCCAGTTGGCTCACGCACCATTAGAACGGCGTGAACTACAACGATGCAACTACCCTTGATCGTTGCACGTGCAACTGAGGCCCACGGCAGCCCTTGCACCACAACGGCCAGAGCGTCACGATGTCGAGTGCATCGCGGCGATCCCGTCGGCCAGACGACGGGCGACATCGTCGGCCTGGCCGTCCTCGTAGCGCTGCCGGGGCCAGAAGAACCCGCGCAGCCCGTCCTTGCGCCGACGCGGCACGACATGGACGTGGAGATGTGCCACGCTCTGGCTGACGATGTTGTTGTTCGCGACGAACGTGCCCTGCGCGCCGAGCACCTCGACCATGGCGCGGGCCATGAGCTGGACGCGCTCGAAGAACGGGCCGACCGTGGCGGCGTCGAGATCCGGCAGCGTGACCACATGACGTCGCGGCACGACCAGCGTGTGCCCCGGGAACAGGGGCGAGATGTCGAGGAAGCCGACCGCGACCTCGTCGTCGAGCACCATGTGCGCCGGGCGGCGCCCATCGATCACGTCGCAGAAGACGCACGCCGGCACCGACGACGGGCCGGGATCGGGCTCGGGATCGGACACGGGCGCAGCGTACCGATCGAGCATCCCCCCGCCGTCGGCGCCGATGGACTAGACCAGAGGCCGTTGGGTTCCACCACATCGCCACGCCATCCGAGCCGCCTCCCGAATCGCTCCCAGGGGTCACCTTGACCGACGTCACCGTGCACGCAGCCGACCGCGACGCTCGAGGGGGTGCGCCACCCGCGACGACCGCGACCCGCATCGTGATCGACACGTCGGTGCTGATCGCCGACCCGCACTGCGTCGAGTCGTTCGGCGCGGCGGCCGTCATCATCCCCCTCACGGTGATCGAGGAGCTCGACAGCCTGAAGACCCGGCCCGACGACGTCGGTCGCGCGGCGCGGACCGCGCTCCGCACGCTCGAGGAGCTGCGCGTCGCGCACGGCGGCTCCCTGGCCTCGCCGGTTCCCGTGGGCGACGGCACGATCCAGATCGAGATCAACGGCATCCAGCGCCACCTGCTCACCGAGCACGGCCTCGACGTCGACATCCCCGACAACCGCATCATCGGTGCCGCGCTCGGCCAGGCGTCGAGCAGCCGCACGCTCATGCTCTCCAACGACGCCGCCCTGCGCATCAAGGCCGCGCACCTCGGGCTCGACGCCGCCGAGCACCAGCCGACCAAGGTCGAGCGCGGCCAGCGCCCGGTCGGGTGGACCGTCATCGACGCATCCCACGAGGCGATCGACGAGCTCTACACCGTCGGTGCCGTCGCCGCCGACGAGATCCCGACCGAGACCGTCCTGACCGAGAACGAGTTCGCGGTCGTGCGGGCCGGATCGCAGTCGGCGCTCGTGCGCTGCGTGGACGACGATCTGCGACTGCTCCCCCACGCCGTGCCGGAGCCGTGGGGACTCCGACCCCGCAACAAGGAGCAGCGGTTCGCGCTCGAGCTCCTGCTCGACCCGGACATCGCCGTCGTCGCCCTCGACGGTCGGGCCGGCACGGGCAAGACCATCCTGGCGATCGCCGCGGCGCTCGAACAGGTCGTCGAGCACGCCCGCTACGAGCGGGTCGCGATCTACCGTCCGCTCGTCCCCGTCGGCCGCGCGGACGTCGGCTTCCTCCCGGGCGGACTCGAGGAGAAGCTCGATCCGTGGATGTCGGCCATCCACGACGCGATCGTCGCGCTCTCCGAGCGGGGCAGCAGCCACGACGCACGCCACCTCATCGACGAGCTGACCGCCCGCGGGCAGCTGTCGCTCGAGTCGGTCACGTTCCTGCGCGGCCGTTCGTTGCAGCGCCAGATCGTCGTCATCGACGAGGCGCAGAACCTCGAACCGACCACCCTGCGCACGATCCTCACCCGGATCGGCGACGGCACGAAGGTGATCTTCACCGGCGACACCAGCCAGATCGACGCGCCCTACCTCGGCGAGACGAACAACGCGCTCGCCGTCCTCACGACCGCCTTCGGCGGCCAGCAGTGCTTCGGCCACATCACGCTGACGTCGTGCGAGCGCAGCGGTGTCGCCAGCCTCGCGGCCGAACTGCTGTAGCACGCCCGGCCACCCTGGCTCGTCCCGGCGACGACGCCGGCCGATCGCGCCCTTGCGCCCGTCATCTCTTTAGTGCTAAACCTCTTTTTAGTACTGAAACGCGAGGGAGTCCGCCATGTCTGCAGTCGAAGTCACCGACGTCCAGGTCCCCCGAGGCGTCGACTGGCGCGAGTACGCGATGTGCAAGGGCCGCACCGACCTGTTCTTCGCCAAGAAGGCCGAGCGCCCCCAGGCCCGCGAGCGTCGCGAGGCCCGGGCCAACCAGCTGTGCACCGTCTGCCCCGTCCAGGTCTCGTGTCGGACCTTCGCCCGCGACAACCACGAGTACGGGTACTGGGGCGGCGAGAACGAGGAGGACCGCCACCTCCTCGGCTACACGGTCTCCGCCCCGATCGGCATCCGCGCCCGCCAGGCCGGCTCCGCGTCCGGCTGACGCGATCGCCGACCGGCCGAGCCCCCCTGCTGGTCAGTCGGGGCGGCCGACGCACACGGGGATCGCGCTGCCCCGCCGGAACAGCGTCACGGGACCGTCCTCGCTGACGACGAAGGCGACGGTGTGATGATGGTCCCAGGTGTACCGGGCCGCCGAGCGGTGACGCATCCCCCGGTCGAGCTGCACCGCCGATTCCGAGGCGACCGAGCTGCGGAGCCCGACACCGAGCATGCCGACGTCGCCGTGCGCCGAGACCAGCGTCGCGAGATCGGTCTGGCTGAGCACGGCGAACAGCGCCGGGTAGTGGTGGCGGTGCGCGACCGACAGCTCCGGTGACGGCAGGGCCGCGCTCGTGTCGAGCCCGTGATCGTCGTGGGGTCGGGGGTCGAGATCGAGCAGGAACGTCGCCCCGATGCGCGCCGGGCTCAGCCAGTGGACCGCCAGATCGAGCAGGCCTCGGAGGAGATCCACCGGCGCCTCGGGGACCGCGGAACGCAGCGCCGGGAGGTGGATGCGTGCGGAGGGACGATGCTGCCACCGGTGCCCGATCCACTCGACGACGCCGGTCGGCGTGAACACCCTCGGAACGCCCATGATCGTGCGCTGCACGATCGACGCCTCGGTCGCCCGCTCGATGTCGACCAGATCGGCTTCGTACTGGATGGTCCGCCGGAAGCAGGCGAGCTGCGTCGTGCCGTCGGTGCGGCGCACGACGAACGCGGATCGACCGTCGGAGAACCGACGGGCCTGCTCGATCGGCAGGTCGAGGTCGATCAGCTCGACCAGGTCGTCGATCTCGAGCAGCGACCGGTCGTCGGGCATCACGAACGAGCCGTAGACCGTCGCCCGTCCCTCGAAGACCGGCGGGCGCCGAGCGTGGTCGAGCTCGGTGAGCAGGAGCTGGTGAGGTTGCTCGACGAGGCCGAGCTGCTC
>CBFCWS010000095.1:0-9408 GCA_965601765.1 uncultured Ilumatobacter sp.
GATCGGCCCGGCCCACATCCGTGCGATCGCCGACCGGTACGGCCGACCCCCACGAACGTGACGAAGCAAGCCTGGCTTGCTTCGCCACGTTCTGGGCGGCGGCCCACTCGGGGTCGGCGAGCGATAGCTTCGGCGGCCATGCGCCTCTCGGGCACGGTCCTCGTTGCGGTCCTCGCCCTGGTCGGCGTGGCGTGCAGCTCGTCCGACGACCCCGACTCGTCGCCGGACGGCGACACCGGGACAGCGACGACCACCGCGGTCCCGGGCACGCTCCCCGTCCCGACCGACGAGTGCGAGGACGAACCCGATCCGGACGACTACGTCGAGGGTGAGATCCCGCCGACCATCCGGCCGTGCGAGCTACCGACCGAACTGGTCGTCCACACCATCAGGTCGGGTACGGGTCGCGAGGCGGCCGCCGGCGACACGGTCATCGCCGACTACAGCGGCATCCGAGCCGAGGACGGCAGCCTGCTCGCGACCAGCTACGCCGGTGCCGTGCCGCTCGACGTCGTGCTCGGGCGCGGTGACGTGATGCCGGGGTGGGACGAGGGACTGGTCGGAACGCAGGCGGGCGGGTTGTACAAGCTCGACATTCCGGCCGAGCTCGCCTACGGCGACACGCCGCCGCCCGACAGCGAGGGCATCGAACCCGACGACGCGCTGACGTTCATCATGGAGGTCCGGGCGGTCGTCCCGGCGACCGACGCCGCCGACGCCCCCCTCGATCTCGACATCGAGCCCTCCGATGGTGCGCTGGAGCTCTCCACGGTCGATCTCGAGGAAGGTGACGGTGCGGTCCTCACGGCGGGCGACACCGCCGTCGTCCACATGCTGCTCGTGCGCGGCGACAACCTGGTCGTGGTGCTCGACACCTGGCGGGAAGGCGACCCGCTCCAGGTCGTGCTCACCGAAGGTGGGTCGCTCCCGGGCGTCGTCGAAGGCCTGGAGGGGGCGACCGTGGGCACACGACGCGTGATCACGATGCCGCCCGAGCTCGCGTTCGGCGAGGAGGGCAACCCGCAGCTCGGGTTGCCGGCCGGGCGTGACCTCATCGTCGTCGCCGACGTCCTCGGCGCCTACTGACCGTCCGCGGCGCTCGCCGGCCTCACGGCCGTACCTCGCCGGCCCCCGACTCGCTCGGTCGCGTCGGAACGCGACGCCTGACGACATCCCCGCGACTCCCACTTCGAGAGGGTCGGAAT
Source organism: uncultured Ilumatobacter sp. (assembly GCA_965601765.1). GTDB lineage: Bacteria > Actinomycetota > Acidimicrobiia > Acidimicrobiales > Ilumatobacteraceae > Ilumatobacter. The sequence goes on from CBFCWS010000095.1 coordinate 1,206, forward strand.
AAATATGCGCTAAAGCATGCTGAAACAGCTGTGCACGTCGAAAGGAGCACCATGAACCCCCAGATCAGCCTCCGCGCGAAGCTGCCGTTTCTCGTGGCGGGATTCCTGTCCTTCCTCTTCTCCGTCTGGCTCTACTTCGTGCAGGACGAACAAATGGCCGGCATCTTCGTCGGACTGTGGGTCCCGTCCATCCACTCGCTGGGCACGCTGATGCTCGCACCGTCGCCTCAGCCCGCCGTCGTGCGCGAGGAGGTCAGGGTCCGATGAACATGCTGCTCTTCTCCGTCGGCATCTTCGTCTTCATGATCACCGTCTACGGGGTGGTGATGGCCGGCGGGTTCATGCTGTGGAGGATCCGCCGCGCGGATGCCGCACCCCACGCCGAGTTCGTCGTCAACGACGACGGCTACGAGGTCATCGTGGCCCGTCCCGAGCATGCGCCCGGCACCGGCGCCGATCCCTATCGGGACGAGCGCTCGCGAGTCGCGTAGGCCGCTCGCCCGACCCGGAACCCGATCTACGCGGAGCGGAAGAAGACCTCGTCGCCACCACCGGGGCTCAGTGTCAGGCGGTCGCCGTCGATCGTGACCCGTGTACCCGTCTCGAGGACCGCGGCGACGCCCTGCTCGATGTCGGCTGCGTCAGGCGAACACCTGTCGACATGGCCGTCGAGCGCCAGGGGCGGCACCTGGATCAGGTCGCCGTCGAGCTGCCATGCGCCGGTGACCTGCCGGCATCCGGCGAACCCGGTGAGCGTGCCGTCGTCACCGAACTCGAGCACGACGTCCGTCATCGCCTCGCTCGTACTCGCCGACCCGCCGACGGTCACCGTGTCGAGCACCCAGGTCGTCCCGGTCAGCTCGGCGCCGTCGAGCTCGGGCTGAGGTCGCAACTCGATGACGGTCGTGCCGTCCGCGCCACGTAGGACGAGTCCTCCACCGACCTCATAGGAGTCGACCCGGCCGAGCGCGACGAGGAAGTCCGACTCGATCTGCATGACGCCCACGTCGACACACGCCATCTCGGTCTGGGCAAGGTCGCCCACCGCGAACGAGCCTGGCTCGTCCCCGTCGATCGCCACTGCACCGCCGTGCCCGTTGCAGGCCGCGGTCCCGCCGATCTGGTCACCGTCGATCGTCATCGTCACCGGCCAGTCGGCGAGCAGCGCGACCGAACGGCCGTCGAGCTCGATGGCGACGACGTCCCAGGCACCTTCGAGGTTCGCACCGGTCACATCGCCGGTCACATCACCGGCCACATCGCCGTCCGGGGCGGACGTGTCGGTCACCGGGGGGACCGTGGCCCGGTCGGAGCTGTCGTCGCCGCACGCTGCGACGACGAGGACGAGGATGCCTGCGGCGAGGAACGAACGGGTCGTCACGTTGCGTTGGACGTCGGCGCCGGGGCGTCGGTTCCCAGGCGCCCGCTCAGGGCCGTCGCCGCCTCGACGACGCGGCGACCGAACGTCGGACCTGGTCGGCGGGTCAACCGATCGATCGGACCCGACACGCAGACCGCCGCCACGAGAGCTCCCATCCGGTCGACGACAGGCGCCGACACCGACGCGACGCCGGCCTCGCGCTCCTCGACGCTCTCGATCCAGCCGTCCGGGCCGGCCTCGCCGTGCAGGACGCGGGCCGCAGATCCGGCATCCATCGAGAGCACCGCCCCCTCCGGCACGATCCAGCGGAGTCCGTGCAGCGACTGCAACGACACCACGCAGCGTCGGCGCTCCCCCTCGCGCACGAACAGCTGCGCCCCTTCCCCCGTCTCGTCGCGCAGACGGGTCAGCACCGGGCGTGCGAGCGATGCCAGCGGGAACCGATCCGCCGCTGCTCTCGCGAGGGCGGCGAGGCCGGTGCCGAGCTCGTAGCGGCCGTCGTCGTCGCGGCGCAACATGCCCTGCTCGCACCACGCCGTGGCAAGGCGGTGTGCGGTGGCGCGCGGGAGCGAGGTGTCGGCCTGGATCTCGCCGAGCGTGCGTGGTCGCTCTGCGACGGCGCGCAGGATCAGCATCGCCTTGTCGAGCACGCCGACGCCGGTTACGATGTCCATACCGCAGGAATCATATCCCATATAGTGGGATCTCGACGCCACTGGAGGTCACATGCCCGACGAACGTCCGAGGACGCTGCCCGAGAAGCTCTGGGACCGCCACGTCGTGCATCGGGCCGACGGCGAACCCGACCTGCTCTACATCGACCTCCACCTCGTCCACGAGGTCACGAGCCCGCAGGCGTTCGACGGGTTGCGCCTGAGCGGCCGATCCGTCCGGCGCCCGGACCTGACCGTCGCGACGGAGGACCACAACGTCCCGACCGCCGACATCGACCGGCCGATCGCCGACGAGGTCTCGGCCAAGCAGGTCGACACGCTGCGCCGCAACACCGCCGAGTTCGGTGTGACCAACTACCCGATGGGCGACCCCGACCAGGGCATCGTCCACGTGATCGGCCCCGAGCAGGGACGCACGATGCCGGGCATGACCATCGTGTGCGGCGACAGCCACACCGCGACCCACGGGGCGTTCGGTGCGCTGGCGTTCGGGATCGGGACCAGCGAGGTCGAGCACGTCCTCGCGACCCAGACCCTTCCCCAGCAGCGACCGAAGTGGATGTCGGTCACCGTCGAGGGCTCGACCGCCCCCGGCGTGACCGCCAAGGACATCGTGCTCGCGATCATCGGTGAGATCGGCACCGGCGGCGGCATCGGGCACGTCATCGAGTACCGGGGCCAGGCGATCCGCGACCTGTCGATGGAAGGCCGGATGACGATCTGCAACATGTCGATCGAGGCCGGCGCCCGCGCCGGGATGATCGCCCCCGACGAGACGACCTTCGAGTACCTGCGCGGCCGGGACCACGCCCCGACCGGCGATGCCTGGGACGCCGCCGTCGCCGACTGGCGGACGCTCGCGACCGACGAGGGCGCCACGTGGGACGAGGAGGTCGTGATCGAGGCCGCCGCCATCCGGCCCCAGGTGACCTGGGGGACCAACCCCGGTCAGGTCGGCCCGATCGACGGCGACGTGCCGTCACCCGACGACCTCGACGACGAGACGACTCGCGACGCCGTCGCCCGCGCCCTCGACTACATGGGACTCGAGGCCGGCACACCGATCAAGGACATCGCGGTCGACACCGTGTTCATCGGATCGTGCACGAACAGCCGCATCGAGGACCTCCGGGCCGCCGCCGCGGTGATGCAGGGCCGGACCGTCACCGTCCCGCGGGTGATGGTCGTGCCGGGCTCCCACCGCGTCAAGGCCCAGGCGGAGGCCGAGGGGCTCGACGGAGTCTTCACGGCGGCGGGGGCCGAGTGGCGCGAGCCCGGGTGCTCGATGTGCCTCGCCATGAACCCCGACAAGCTCGCGCCCGGCGAGCGCGCGGCGAGCACGAGCAACCGCAACTTCGAGGGCCGCCAGGGACGCGGCGGCCGCACCCACCTCGTCTCCCCCGCCGTCGCCGCCGCCACGGCCGTCCGGGGGACGTTCGCCACGCCGGAGGATCTGATCTGATGGCTCCATCGTCGTCCGCTGCGCTTCCTCGCCGCGACGCGTTCAGCTCGTCGCCGGCGCCGCCCTCGCCGCCTCACCACAGACTGGAGACATCGTGAAGCAAGTGACCATCGTCCAGGGGACGGGCGTGCCGCTCAGGCGGTCGGACGTCGACACCGATCAGATCATCCCGGCCGAGTGGCTCAAGCAGGTCTCGCGCACGGGCTTCGAGAAGGGGCTCTTCTCGACCTGGCGCGACGACCGCGACTTCGTGCTCAACCAGGAGGCGTACCAGGGTGCGTCGATCCTGGTCGCCGGTCCGGCCTTCGGCGTCGGGTCGTCGCGGGAGCACGCCGTGTGGGCCATCCAGCAGGGTGGCTTCGACGCGGTGATCGCGCCGAGCTTCTCCGACATCTTCCGCACCAACTGCACGAAGAACGGTCTCGTCCCGGTCGTGCTGCCGGAGGTGACGGTCGAGGCCATCTGGGCGACGATCGAGGCCGATCCGTCGACCGAGATCGTGGTCGACATGGAGCGCCTCGTCGTCGAGGTCCCGGCTGCGGGCATCGCCGAGCCGTTCCCGATGGATCCGCCGACGCAGCACCGATTCCTCGAGGGGCTCGACGACATCGGCATCACGCTCGGTCACGCAGCGGCCATCGACGACTACGAAGCATCCCGCCCCGTCTGGATGGGCTGAGGAGCGGATCGTGTCGACGACGCGAATCTCGATGATGGGCGTTCCGCTCGACGCCAACTCGTCGTTCCTGCGCGGCTGCGCCGAGGCACCGGCCGCGGTCCGCGCCGCCCTGCACAGCGGCTCGGCGAACGCGGCGACCGAAGCGGGCCTCGACGTCGTGCCGCTGATCGACGACCTCGGCGACCTGCTGCTCGACAACACCCCCGGCTCCAACGCCGACATGGTGACGATCGCCGACGCCATCGACGCCGAGCTCACGCGCGGGCATCCCGTCATCTCGATCGGCGGCGATCACTCGATCACGTACGGCACGCTGGCCGGCGTCGTCCGTTCCCAGGGCCGGGTCAGCGTCGTGCACATCGACGCGCACCCCGACACCTACGACGATCACGACGGCAACCCGCTCAGCCATGCGTCGCCCTTCGCGCGGGCGTGGGAGAACGATCTGATCGAGCGCCACACCCAGATCGGGATCCGGACCGCGAACCACCACCAGCGCGAGCAGGCCGCACGCTTCGGCATCCAGGTCGTCCCACCTCGTGAGCTCGATCGGGTCGGTGAGGTCCTGCCCGACGGCCCGGTCTACCTGACGATCGACCTCGACGGCCTCGACCCGTCGGCGGCACCCGGCGTCAGCCATCACGAACCGGGCGGGTTGACGTTCCGCGAACTGCTCGACGTGATCGATCTCCTCCGGGGGCGCATCATCGCCGCCGACATCGTCGAGCTGAACCCGACGCGCGACCTGGTCGACATGACGGCGATGGTCGCCGCCAAGCTCGTCAAGGAAGTGGCCGGCGCCATCCTCTCGCCGTAGCGATGGCGCGTCGACCCGACGCTCGCCGCTCAGGCGCCGAGCACGGCGATGACGTCGGGTGGCGCCTGGACGAGTTCGATCAGCACGCCTTCACCGCTGCGCGGGGTCTCGTCGTTGCCCTTCGGGTGGATGAAGCAGACGTCGTACCCGGCCGCGCCCTTGCGGATCCCGCCGGGCGTGAACCGCATGCCCTGGTCGGTCAGCCAGTCGACCGCGGCCGAGAGGTCGTCGATCCAGATCCCGAGGTGGTTGAGCGTGGGCACGTGCACCTTCGGCGAGCGCTCGGGGTCGATCGGCTGCATCAGATCGATCTCCACGGCGTGCGGGCCGTCGCCGAGCCGCAGGATGTCTTCGTCGACGTTCTCGCGCTCCGCCTGGTAGTCACCGACCTTCTCGACGCCGAGCAGGCCGGTCCACAGATCGCTCAGCGCCCCCTTGTCGAGGCCACCGATGGCGACCTGCTGGATCCCGAGAACTCGAAACGGGCGGTCCGCTGCATCGCTCATCCCGCGATGTTGCCACGGCGTTCGCACCAGCTCCCAGCGCCCGGGTTCTGTGTCACAGAACGGAACCCCACGCCGGGGGGCGATGCGGGTCAGGTGGTGACCGACTCGAAGGCGGCGAGGTTGCGCAGGTCGGGGTTGTTGGAGAAGACCTCGATCGCCGGGCTCGACGGCAGGCGCATCCCGCGCTGCAGGACACGCATCTGGGTGTGCTGGTTGTACTCGACCAGCGTGACCGCCCACCCGTCACGCCCCGCCCGCGCGGTGCGACCCGAACGGTGGAGGTAGTCCTTGACGTCCTTCGCGGGGTCGTAGTGGACGACCGCGCCGATGTCGTCGATGTCGATGCCGCGGGCGGCCACGTCGGTGGCGACGAGCAACGCGAGCTTGCCCTCGGCGAACCGCTGGAGCGCGCGCTCACGGGCCTTCTGGGGCAGGTCGCCGTGGATCGCCGCCGCCTCCACGCCGAGGTCCTGGAGCGACCGGGCGACCTTGTCGCACGACCGCTTGGTCTGGCAGAACACCAGCACCTTGGGGATGCTCTGGCCGATCGCCCCGATGACCTTGTCCTTGTCCATGTGGTGGACGGCGAGGAAGAGGTGGTGCATCGTGCCGACCGTGTCGGTGGCTTCGTCGACCGCCACCTCGACCGGGTCGCGGAGGTAGTTGCGGATCAGGTGGCCGACGTCGCCGTCGAGGGTGGCCGAGAAGAGCATCGTCTGCGACCGGCCGGTGCAATGGCGCAGGATCCACTCGACCTGCGGCGTGAACCCGTCGTCGGCCATCCGGTCGGCCTCGTCGAGGCACACGATCTGCGCGTCCGACAGCGCGACCTCACCCGACTTGATCAGGTCGATCAGCCGCAGCGGCGTCGCGACGACCAACTCGACACCCGCGTCGAGGGCGTCGATCTGGGTGTGGCGGCTCGCACCGCCGTAGACGGCGAGCACGCGCATGCCCGCGTGGGCGGCGATCGGCTCGAGCACCTCGGCGACCTGGACCGCGAGCTCGCGGGTGGGGACGAGCACGAGACCGAGCGGGTGGCGCGACACGGCGCGATCGGTGATGCGGGCGAGCATCGGCAACCCGAACGCGAGCGTCTTGCCCGAGCCGGTCTTGGCACGCCCGCACACGTCACGGCCCTGCATCGCGACGGGCACGGCTTCGGTCTGGATCGCGAAGGGCTGCGCGAAGCCGGCGGCGGCCACAGCGTCGTCGATGCGAGACGGCACACCGAGATCGGCGAACCCCGTCGGCGGCTCGACCGGCGGCAGCACGTTGGTGGTGGTCAGGTTCCCGGTGCGCTCGGGTCCGGTGTCGACGGCACGTCGGTGGCGGTCGGAGGAGGGGGAGGAGGTGTCGGACGAGTCGCGGCGGCGGTCACCACGCCGGTTACCCCGTCTGCGGCCCGGCGGCCGCCGATTGGCGTCATTCATGGTGGCGGTCAACCTACCGCCGTCGTTGCCCCGGCGGCATCGGTCGAGTATCGTTGTCGCCGATGTCGAACCGCGAGCTGCTCCTTCTTACGTAGGGCGATCGCTCACATATCCGCGTTCGCCCGCCCCCGCCGCCCCGGCCGGGGGCTTCTTCGTTTTTCCGGCCGCCCCATCCAGCACTCACCGCCCGGGGACGCACCGCCCCGCACCTCGAAGGAAGAACCGACCATGCCACCCGCCAGCGTGAACCCCAAGAAGATGCCGTTCGAGAAGTACGAGCCGTTGGTCCCGATCGTCCTCCACGACCGGACCTGGCCGAACGTCGTGACCGATCGAGCGCCCCGGTGGTGCTCGGTCGACCTGCGCGACGGCAACCAGGCGCTCATCGACCCGATGGACCCGGCCCGCAAGCTGAAGATGTTCACCGAGCTGGTGACGATGGGCTTCAAGGAGATCGAGGTCGGCTTCCCCGCTGCGAGCCAGCCCGACTTCGACTTCTGCCGGCAGCTCATCGAGGAGGACCTGATCCCCGACGACGTGTACATCCAGGTCCTGGTGCAGTGCCGCCAGGAGCTGATCGAGCGCACCTACGAGGCGATCGCGGGCGCGCCGCGGGCGATCGTGCACTTCTACAACTCCACCAACCCGCTGCAGCGCGACGTCGTGTTCGGCCTCGACCAGGACGGCATCACCTCGATCGCGGTCAACGGCGCCAAGATGTGCAAGAAGCTCGAGGAGACGATCCCCGACACCCGGGTCCGCTACGAGTACTCGCCCGAGAGCTTCACCCTGACCGAGCCGGAGTTCGCGATCGAGATCTCCGAGGCGGTCATGGACGTGATCGAACCGACCCCGGACGACCCGATCATCCTCAACCTGCCGGCGACGGTCGAGTGCTACTCCCCCAACGTGTACGGCGACGTCATCGAGTGGTTCGGGCGCACGATCAAGCAGCGCGAGTCGGTGATCGTCAGCCTCCACCCCCACAACGACCGCGGTTGTGCGGTCGCCGCCGCCGAGCTCGGTGTGATGGCGGGCGCCGACCGCGTCGAGGGCACCCTGTTCGGCAACGGCGAGCGCACGGGCAACGTCGACGTCGTCACGCTGGCGATGAACCTGTTCGCCAACGGCGTCGACCCCGAGCTCGACATCTCCGACATCGACGCGCTGCGGCGCACCGCGGAGTACTGCAACCGGTTGCCGGTCCACGAACGCCATCCCTACGTCGGCGACCTCGTCTACACCGCCTTC